>NZ_LZGZ01000323.1:0-27480 GCF_001690515.1 Gilliamella sp. Fer4-1
TCAATGTATTATTTGTTTTTTTATGGGCTAATTGTAGGAAGAACGGGGTGTTCCTGACGTTTGAGTTTTGGATGGACAAATGATTATGTTAGAGTTAGCAGATAGTTATGTAAATAAATTGCTTCTAGCGTTTTTACCGATATCATTGATGATACGAGTAAAAACGCTTTATTAATTTATCTTTGGATAAAAAACTTTTAGAAATTTATGTTTTACCGGAAAAATTTTAATCGCTCAGAAAAGCAATTGATTTTATTTGTTTTTTTGAAATTAATACTTATATTAGGTTAGAAAAACCTTCTCATTGCCGTCAAACTTCTGACGGCTCATTTTCAAAAGTGACATTAGGATCGTTATACACGGTCATATTCATAAGTCCTACTTCTCGATCAGTTACGACAGCCGCTGTCATTGCACCAGATACATTGGCTAAAGTTCGTGCCATATCGATAATTGGATCGATAGCTAACACCATGCCAATTAAAGGGAAGTATTCAGCCATACCCATGCCAGATAAGACTACAGTTGCGGCAACCGTTGCTGTACCGGGAATGCCAGCGATGCCGATTGAACCAATAACCACCACAATGACAAGCATAATATAAAACTGGATATTAGTCTCAATACCAACCATGTGCGCTACCATCACGGCAAGTAAAGCAGGGAAGAAGCCTGCACACCCATTCATTCCCATGGTGCTACCAAGCGAGCCGACTAAATTGGCAGTGCCAGTATTTACCCCCATTCGAACGGTTAACGTTGAGATAGTCATAGGTAATGTGCCGACTGATGAGCGACTAGTAAAGGCTAATAGCCATGTTCCTAACGCTTTTTTAATAAACATCGTTGGCGAAATACCATGGATCAAGACAATAGTAATATGCATAATTAGCATAATCGCTGTTGCAATATAGACCGCAACAACAAAGTTTGAAACCTGAATAATTGCTGGTATTCCATTAGAAATAATGGTGCGAGCCAGTAAAGCAATGACCGCGTAAGGCATGTATTTAATAACAGTCATCGCAATTGACATGACGATTTTGTAAAGTGCTTCGATAAATGTTTTAAATAACGCAATGGGTTGTGGGTTTTTCTTTTCCATTCTATTGGCGGCAAGCCCCATTAAGGCAGAAAAAACAACTAAGCCCACGATGTTTTCGTTTACCATTGATGCAATAATATTGCTAGGTATTAGATTGATAAAGGTATCAATAATATTGGTGTATTGTTTTGCGTGAGCTTGATGTACAGAGTTTGAGCTCATTGTACCTAAGGCAAATAGATTCGCTAACAAAATACCTACTATACAGGCAATGGCTGTTGTAAACAGCAACCAAAAAATCCCTCTAAATGCAATTTGCGGTAGATTTTTTTTACCAGAAAAATCGATTATGACTTTGACAATAGAAACAAAAATGAGTGGTATCACTAACATTCGGATAAAGGCAATAAAAGCACGACCAAAAAACCCATACCATGTTGCAGTTTCTTGCATCCAGATTGTTGATATATCTGGAAACCCTGCTACAGCTTGGATCCCTAAACCAAGCACTGCACCAAGTATTAGACCAACTAACATGCGAATTGAAAAATTAATTTTTTTATCTTGTAGCGGTTTCATCACCGCAAAAAAACAAATAAGTAATAGTCCAATACTAATGAGCGTTTGATAATGGGTAATTACTAAGAACTTTTCAAAAAAAGCTCCCTGAAAAATAGCACCTGGCATAATTAGCCTCTCTTTTGATAATTCAATTATCTAGTTAACAATCTATGTTTTATCACATGATTTGATGTATAACTATAAATACATTAATGCTGCTTATTTGGCTATAGAGCCAGCAATATTTAAAATATCCCAAGGTCTGGAAAAGGGTGGCGCATACAGAAAATCCATCATGGCAAAGTCATCAATTTTTAAATTTGCCCATATTGCAGTTGCTAACGTATTTACTCTTAATACCGCACCACTCCCACCAACTATTTGCCCTCCTAAAATCTCGCGAGTATCGGCATGGTAAATTAGTTTTGCTGTTACACTTGTTTGTCCAGCAACATAGTTGCTATGGTTTTTATCTTTAACCATTACAGTTTTATAAGGTATTTTGGCTTTTTTTGCTTCGCTTTCGGTTAAACCAGCTCGCCCTGCCTCAACATCAAAAACCTTTAGGGCTGATGTGCCAATAGTACCGGGGTATTCATTATGTCCTCCGCCTAAATTTTCGCCTGCGATTTTACCAAGCTTGTTTGCGCCTGTAGCAAGCGGAATATACACAATTGATTGGCTAATTCTATGGTGAAGTGCGGCACAATCTCCAGCGGCGTAGATGTCAGTAATATTGGTTTGCCCAAAGCGATTGGTTATTATTGCGCCGTTTTCTAGTGTGTTGATCCCCATGTTTTTATAGATAGCACTATTGGGTTTTACACCTGTTGCAATGATAACAACATCTGCTGGGTATTGCGATTTATCGGTAACCACATGAGTGACTGTATGAGTCCCTTCAAAGCCTAACACGCGTTCTTGTAAGTGTAGGTCACAATGTTGTTTGATGTTTTCTTCTATCAGTTCGGTAATTTGCTCATCAAAAGCATCAACAAGAATTCTATCATCTAGCTGAATAAGTTTAACTTTTTTTTGTAGGGCAACGAGTGATTCGGCTATTTCAAGCCCAATATACCCAGCACCAACAACAATAACATTTTGGGTATTTGGATTGGTTAACGCTTGTTTGATTGCTAGCCCATCATGTAGATCGCGTAAGGTGAAGATATTTTTTAGTTGATTATTTTTAAAAGGCGGAATAATGGGGCTAGCACCAACCGCGAGTAGTAGCTTATCGTAGTTATCATCAAAGCAATTGCCTGTATTGAGATCTTTAATGGTTAATTTTTTTTGATTAACATCAAGTGCAATAACTTCATGTTGCGTCTTGATTTCAATGCCATCTTTTTGGAATTGTGCTGGTGTTCTGGATATCATTTCATTGGCATCAGTAAAGTGGTTACCAATGAAATAAGGTAACCCACAAGCACCAAACGATACAATATCCGATTTTTCATAAATACGGATGGTGGCCTCAGGGTTTGTTCTTTTGGCTTTTGCCGCAGCACTTGCGCCTGCGGCTTGAGCGCCAATGATGATTATTTTCACTTAATTTTCTCCTTAGTGCTCAAAAACAGAATTATTCAATACTAGCTTATCATACGTTATCAATCATACGGGTGATAGATAACTGCTTGGTTTTAATATTTGTTAGTTTAAAATTTGAATTATTTGAAAAATATCTGCTTTTTTATTTTATTAATCGTATTATGTTGTAAAAACGTTTCAAGTTACTGTGTTTTTGAATATCAGCTTTTAAGTTTAACTGGTTGAATATAATTTATTAAATCTATAATTAAATTAATCTGTAAATGAGTGTCATTTAATGCAGGAATATAATAAAAGTTTTTGCCACCTGCATTTAAAAAAACTTCTCGATTTTCTTCGTCAATTTCGTAAATGGTCTCAATACAGTCTACCGAAAATCCTGGGCAGATGACTTGCACATTTTTAACGCCTCTTTGAGCTAATGTTTGTAGTGTGCTACTGGTGCTTGGTGTAACCCATTTACCTTTGCCAAATTTGGATTGATAAGCCATTTGAATGGGGATATTTATGCCATTTTCTCGACATTTTTTGACTAATAACTGCGTGGTCATTTCGCAACGTTGTATATAATCATCATTGCGGTTATGGATATAACGCTCAGGAATACCATGATAAGAAAGCACAAGCACGTCAGGTTCTCCTTGGTGGTGAAAAGCCTGCTTAATTTGTAGATAAAGTGCATTGATATAGCTTCGATGATCGGCATAATCTCGAATATAGTCAATATGATCAATGATATTGAGCGAAGTTATAATTTGCTTGATTTTATCAAGTACTGCGAGTGTAGTGGTTGTTGAATATTGTGGAAAGAGAGGTAATACTGTAATTTTTGTGCATGATCGCAGGTTATTTAACGCAGATTGCAAATTGGGATCGCCATAAGTCATGGCTAATTCACATTGAATATTAGGTAAATGGTGTTGTAATTTATCACATAATAATCGGCTATAATGCAATAAAGGCGAGGCGTTATTTATCCAGATTTTTTGGTAATGATTAATAATATAAGGCACTCGTTTAGGTATTACGCGGTACTTTAAAATTGGATACCAAAGCAGTTTTGGCAAATCAACTACATGCCGATCAAGCAAAAACTCGGTTAGATACTGCTTTATTGCATCTGGCGTTGCCGCATTTGGTGTGCCTAGATTAACTAGCAATAATCCTTGTTTTTTGTCCATAAGCGAGCCTTATTTGACACAAAGATAAGGGTTGATAACATCAAGAAGCCTACCTAGTGCGCCTTGATTTTGTTTTAATACTTGATAAGCATTTTCGCCAATCTGTTTACGATTGGTGTTATTTTCTAAAAGATCATTAATTGCTGAATAAAGGGAAGCTGGGGAGCTATCACAAATGATCATCCCTTTAGCTGCAATAAGCTGTTCACAAATAACTTTAAAATTGAAAAAATGTTCGCCACTAATGATAGGAATATGGTGGAGAGCTGGCTCTAATGGGTTATGCCCACCATGTTTCACTAAACTACCGCCAACGAAAGCGATATCGGCAAGACCGTAAAGCGTGGCTAACTCGCCCATTGTGTCGCCTAAAATGACTTGCGTTTGTTTAGTAGGAACTTGCTTACTACTACGGTTTATATAAGTTAACCCGTGATCATTAATTAATTTTTCAACTGCTTTAAAACGCTCTGGATGGCGAGGAACAATAATTAATAGTAAATCAGGATGTTTGGTTAACAAAAGTTCAAAGGCAGCTAGGATGATTTCATCTTCACCATGATGTGTGCTTGCAGCGATAAAGACTGGTTGGTTTAATTGCCATTGTTGCTTTAACTTTGTGGTTGTTTGCCGCTGTTGAGCCGTTAAATTAATGTCAAATTTGATACTACCTGTTATCGCTAAATGATCGTTTGGCAACCCCAATGCGACAAACCGTTCGCCATCTTGTTTATTTTGAGCTGCCACTATACTGATTTTTGACAATAATTTACCAATAGCCGATCCTAGTTTGTGATATCTGTTAGCAGAGCGTTGCGATAATCTAGCATTGGCAATAACCAATGGAATATTTCGTTTATGGCACTGGCAAATAAAATTAGGCCAAAGCTCCGTTTCCATAATGATAACTAACTTAGGCTGGGTCGTTTTTAAAAAACGATTTATCGCGCAAGGTAAATCATAAGGTAAATATACATGATTGACACTATCGCCGAGCAATGCTTTAACTCGCTCAGATCCTGTTGGCGTCATGGTAGTAACAGTAATAGGTAAATTAGGGTATTGCTGTTGTAGCGCTTTAATGAGTGGAATCGCAGCAATCGTTTCACCGACCGATACGGCATGCACTAACATACTATTAGCTTTCACTTTATTTTTACAAAAACCATAGCGCTCACGCCACCGCTTTCGATAAGCCGGAGCTTTACGACTGCGCCAAAGTAACCTTAGCCACACTAAGGGCTGAATCAAATATAATAAAACGGTATATAAAATTTGCATATCAATCAATTATCTTGATAGATCAAAAAAGTGCTGACGATAATAAGCCAGCTCGGCAATTGAATCACGAATATCATCAAGCGCTTGGTGTGAGCTCTGTTTGCTAATTCCTTTTAATATTTCAGGCTTCCAACGTTTGGCTAATTCTTTGATGGTACTGACATCTAAATAGCGATAATGAAAATAGCTTTCTAAATTAGGCATGTAGTTGAATAAAAAACGGCGATCTTGACCAATGGTATTACCGCAAATAGGTGAGCAGTTTTCAGGTACCCACTGTTTTAAAAATTCGATAGTCTGCTGTTCGGCTTGTTGTTCAGTGATAGTGCTTTTTCGAACACGTTCAATTAATCCTGATTTACCGTGGGTGTTTTGGTTCCACTCATCCATCAATGCTAATTGCTCATCAGATTGATGAACCGCAATTACAGGTCCTTCAGCAAGAATAGTTAAGTTAGAATCAGTCACAATAGTTGCAATTTCAATAATACGATCGGTTATTGGATTAAGTCCTGTCATTTCAAGATCGACCCAAATAAGATGACTACTGTTAATTTGTGGTTGGTTGTTCATAATTTTTGATAGAAATTTTCTTTTTGATACGCAGTAGTGTAGCATAACTGACAATCTGTTTTAGCAAAAAATGAGTACTATGGCAAAAAATCGACTTTCCAATAATCAAAAAAGACGTGTGGCGGCAAAACATCAACAACGATTAGCCATAAGGCAAGATGAAAACCTAGCAAGTTTTTCATCACCTCGTGATGGTGTGGTGGTAAGCCGTTTTGGTAAATCGGCTGATGTTGAAGATAGTGGTGGGCTTATTTATCGGTGTAGTATTCGACGTACGTTACCTTCGTTAGTGACTGGTGATAAAGTGGTGTGGCGTGAAAGTTTAGAGCCAAACACCAACGGTATTATTGAAGCCGTTCACCCTAGGCATTCTGAACTTGTTCGACCTGATTTTTATGATGGGGTAAAACCTGTTGCAGCTAATGTTGATCAAATCGTGATTATTTCCGCTGTTTTGCCAGAGTTATCACTTAATATTATCGATCGCTATTTAGTTGCTTGTGAAAGTACTGATATACAACCCATTATTGTTTTAAACAAAATTGATTTACTCAATGATCAGCAACACGCTGAGGTTGAAAAACAATTGGCGATTTATACTCGTATTGGTTATCAAGTGTTGTATGTTTCATGCCAACATCAACAAGGTATTGCGGTATTACAAGATATCTTGCAAGGTAAAGTTTCAATTTTAGTTGGTCAGTCTGGTGTGGGTAAATCAAGCATTATAAATTTGCTATTACCTCATCAATCACAATCGGCGATGACTGGTGGTATTTCAGAAATATCTGGTCTTGGGCAACATACAACAACCTCGTCAAGGCTCTATCATTTACCCAATGGTGGCGATATTATTGATTCACCAGGAATACGTGAATTTGGCTTATGGCATCTAGAGCCTGAACAAGTGATAAGTGGCTTTAAAGAATTTGATAACTATCTTGGCGGTTGTCAGTTTCGTGATTGTAATCACTTTGATACGCCAGGTTGTTTGCTACAAAAAGCCGTGCAAGATGGTAATATTGCACCATCCAGGCTTGCCAACTATCATCGAATTTTACAAACAATGCAAGAAGTAAAATCGAAAACCAACAAAAGCTATAAATAATTAGCTATTTTTTACAATAGCAACGCTTTTGCTGGCATTAAAATATGCAAAAAAACTAAATATAATTAAAAAATCATCTACTTATAAATAAGTGGATTACTAGGTTGTAACAGCGTAGACTAGTTAAATCAAGTAAAAAACCTAAATAAAATCAATAGTTTTTCTGAATGATTTTTAAAAGTAGTATGCATACAATTTGTATATCCGTAATTTGTATACCTACTGAAAATGATTGTTGTAGCTATTTTGTATGGGAATGCGTCAATACCTAAAGTAAATTGCCGTCTTAAAATATGAAAAGGTCGTCATAAAAGACTGTTTTTGTATGTAACGCTCTAAATATTTAACTATTTTAAATAAAAATTAATGCTTTAACCAAAAACTAAAAACCTAAACGACATTAAACATTGATCTGCTCACAATCAGTAGTCACTGCTAATGGCAAATAGCTTGATTGTGAGCAGTGAACGAACCTATTTACTATTGATGGCCTTTAAAGCAAAACCAATAGCGACATATGCCCAACCTTGAAAAATAAGATCAATACCTAAAAACATACCTAAAACGTAAAGGCTGTCGTATGGCCAACCAGTGATAATCATAAATCCTAAAATGAGGGTGATAATACCGGATGTGAGTATCCACCCCCAACGAGGTAAATCACGGTTATTCATAGCAGCAAATATTTGCGTAAAACCACTCATAATTAACAAAAAGGAAACCACTAAGGTTAAAGCGGACGAAACGGTAACAGGTTGGAAAAATGACATTAAACCAATAAAAATATATAGTACCCCCATTACAGCCCATAGTGCAGATTGACCGAAACTTTTAACCTGAAATGAATGTAGTGCTTGGATAATACCCGCGATCAAAATTAATGAACCAATAACATAGACCGAAAAAACAGTTGCAATGAACTGATAACCTAATGCGAAGCCTCCTAATATAATTAAAATAACACCCACTAAAATAAACCAGTTTGATTTTTGTTTAAGACCGTATAAATTATTTTGGTTAGATATCATATTACTTTCCTATTTTATAAGTTAAATTTGGGTTTGAAATTAAAATCACTTTTAAGACAGGTGGTTTTGTCACAAGTGATTAATCAGTGAAAAGAAAGGCTGTGATACAATTCATTGCACAGCAATTGTTTTATCAAAACAATTGCTGTGCATATAAATTAGACAATATAATAAAACTAAATTTAAAATTAATCTTTATCTTTCAGTGCTTCGTCTAATGTTGAATAGAACATGAGTTTGTTAGAAATAGGAACAATTTTAGCTCTAGCTAATGTTTTTAATGGCTGAAATTGTAACTCACAGATTGATAAATCAACATTTTCAGGCAACTCATCAATAAAATGTATTAAAGCATTAAGCCCACCAGCATCAAGTATGGGTACCGCATCCCATTGTAGTATTATGTGTTGATATCCATTAATCTTTTGATAAATTTCTAAAAAGGTACGTTCAGCAGCAGCAAAAAACAGCGGCCCATTAATACGAAGTACTAAAGTTTTGTCATTACTGCGATTAAGTTCAACTAAACGCGTCATTCGGGCTATTCTGCGCATAAATAGAATTGATGCAAGCACGATTCCCAATGTAATAGCTATCACCATATCAAATAGTACTGTTAGTGACATACAAAGCAACATAATTAAAATATCGTCTTTAGGTGCACATTTGATAATATAAATAACACGTTGAACCGCACTCATATTCCATGCCACGATAAGTAATAGCGCAGACATAGCCGAAAGTGGAATAAATGATAATGCTGGCGCAAAACAGATAAGTGCCAGTAAAACAACCAAGGCATGTAACACCGCCGCAATCGGTGAAGTTGCTCCCGCTTTGACATTAGCTGCCGACCGCGCGATAGCAGCAGTTGCTGAAATTCCACCAAAAAACGGCGCAATAATATTACCTAACCCTTGGCCAATGAGTTCACTATTTGAATGATGTTTGGTATGCGTCATTTCATCTAATACCACTGCACACAATAACGATTCTATAGCGCACAACATGGCCATGGTAAGTGAAATCGGTAATAAAGCGCTGAGTGTTAACCAATCCCATTTAAAATCAGTATGTTGCCAAGGTAAAGCAAATTCTGGTAGTACAGAGGGTATACCATGCCCTAGGGTATTATCGGCTAATGTATAGGTAAAACGTGAACCAATTGTTTCAATTTGATAGCCAAATTGATTAAAGATAAACATGACTATAATACCGGCAACGAGTGCAGGTAAGTGGCCAGATATTCTTAATTTAAGCCTTGGCCACATAATTAATACTATTAGTGTTACAGCTCCGACTAAGGTGTCTGCTATATTGATGGTAGGTAGTGCTTTAGTTAGCTCAATCACTTTACTAATATAACTTTCTGGCATATGTTCGAGCTGCAAGCCAAAAAAATCTTTAATTTGCATAGTTGCTATCGTAATAGCAATACCTGATGTGAAGCCTAATACAACAGGTAATGGTATATATTCGATTAATCTACCTAAGCGAATTATTCCCATTAATATAAGAAATATGCCAGATAGTAGTGTTGCAATGAGTAATCCTGATAATCCATATTGTAATGATACGGGGTACAAAATAACGACAAATGCGGCAGTAGGGCCAGAAACACTAAAGCGAGAACCACCCGTTAATGCAATAATAAAGCCTGCTATAATTGCGGTATATAGCCCATGCTGTGGTGGCACGCCACTTGCAATTGCTAATGCCATTGCTAAGGGGATAGCAATAATACCAACCGTAATTCCAGCAATCAAATCCTTGATAAAACGGGTTGTATTATAAGGGGTCGTTATACATGCTGATATAAATGCAATGCTAATTTTGGTGCGAGAAAGACTATATAATTTCATCGTGTTTAATAGACTTATGGGGAATTGTTTGGGATGCTTAATAAGATAATCTTTTTTACAAAAAATAAAAGAGTGTTACAAAAATAATCATCTTTTTTATAAATTAGATAGGCTATACTCAGTAACTTGAGAAAAAAATCAAAGATAAAAAATTACTTATAAAATCAGCATTGGAAATAAAAGCCTGTTACATTCGTGGCGTTGATAGCATTAAACCGATATAATATGACTATCATGTTACTATATCGTTATCATCTTATCTTTTAGTGGATTTTAAATCATATAGTCTAAAGGTTGTGCAAATTTGCTAACGATTAAACGATAACAGTATATACTTAATTCATTGCTTATCTCAATGCCCCAAAAGAGTACTATGTCTGTTTACAAGCAAAATACTTGCTTGTGGTGGGTTGATGGGTAAACAATTAAAGTCAGTTAAGTATATCAATAACACAAAGGTATGAGGTTTATTTTTTATGTTTTCTTGGTGGGCTAAAGCTTATTTTTTTCTTATCCAAATCTTGGTGAAACTTTTTGTGAAAAGTAAACCTGTTCCTACCGATCCAATAATAGAACTAGACCTTGATACCGATAAACCAATTTTATATGTCTTACCTTATAACTCTCAAATTGATTTGATGGTGTTGCGATCGCTTTGTTTGCGATATAATTTACCTGATCCATTAGCAGGCTTAGATATCAATGGTAAAAACATTCCCGCTTACATCTATATTGATAAAGGGCCTGGTATTTTTGCATCCAACCAACAAAAAAATAAAGCAATTGAAATTTTAAGAGATTATATTTCAGCACATCAACAAAATCATGATCTTGATGTCCAAATGTTACCTGTTTCGGTTATGTTTGGTCGCAAGCCTGATATCGAAGGGAAGAAAAAACTATCATTACAGGTACTTGGCGCAACTAGCAAATTTTTAAAAATCATCACGTCAGGCAGAGATTGTTATACTCGATTTTCTCGTACAGTTTCATTTAAAGATATTCATGTTGATAAACAGCAAGATCTTCCTATTTTAGCGCATAAACTAGCACGCGTTGCACGCATCCATTTCGCCAAACAACGTATGGCATCAATCGGACCTAAGCTTCCTGTTCGTCAAGCGATGCTAAATAACTTACTAAAAAAGCAAGTAATTAGCGAAGCAATACAAGAAGAAGCAAAAAGTAAAAATATTGACCTTGATAAAGCAAAGAAAAACGCATTAGCGATTTTAAATGAAATTGCCGCTAATTTTTCTTATCGTATGCTACGAATAACCGATTTTGTGCTGACCTGGGCGTGGAATAGGCTTTATCAAGGTCTTAAAGTCACTAATGCCGATCCTGTTCGAGAGCTTGCCCAAAATGGGCATGAAATTGTCTATGCTCCTTGCCACCGCAGCCATATGGATTATCTATTACTCTCTTATGTGCTTTATCGACAAGGATTAGTTCCTCCTCATATTGCTGCTGGCATTAATTTGAACTTTTGGCCAGCAGGACCTATTTTTAGGCGATTGGGCGCCTTTTTTATTCGCCGTTCATTCCGAGGTAATAAACTTTATACATCAGTTTTTCGAGAATATTTAGCGGAACTTTTTATCCGTGGTTATGCTGTTGAATATTTTGTTGAAGGTGGACGATCTCGTACAGGTAGATTACTCGATCCTAAAACAGGTATGTTAATGATGACAATTCAAACATTATTACGTGGTGATGTAAGACCCATTACCGTTGTTCCTGTTTATATTGGTTATGAGCATGTGTTAGAAGTCGCTACCTACGCCAATGAGTTACGAGGAGCAAAGAAAGAAAAAGAAAGCTTGTGGCGTACTCTAAAAGCATTTTTAAAATTAAAAAAATTGGGATTTGGCTATGTGAATTTTGGTCAACCAATACCGTTAAATCAGTTTTTAAACCAACAAGTTCCAGAATGGCGAGATGCAATCGAACCGACTGGTACTCAACGCCCGCAATGGTTAACACCAACAACCAATTTACTTGCTAAACAAATTATGGAGCACATCAACTCTTCAGCTGCAATCAATGCAATGAACTTATGCTGTTCAATATTATTAGCGGCAGATCAACGTGCATTAACGAAAGTTAGATTAATTGAACTGATTGATTATTTGTTAAAATTATTAAAAAATATTCCTTATTCAGAGTTGATAACCATTCCAGAACAAACGCCAGAAGAATTGTTTGAGCATGCCAAAGAAATGGGAAAATTTGTTATTACCACAGACGAAGCTGGCGAAATTGTTGGTTTAACTAACGAACAAGCGGTTTTAATGACTTATTATCGTAATAATATTCAGCATTTACTGATTATTCCAGCTATTGTGGCCAGAATTTTACTCAAACATAACCGGATTTCATCGGATGAAGTTTTAGAACAAGTAAAACGACTTTTTCCGTTAATCAAATCAGAGCTATTTGTTTATCACAATGATGAACAACTCACTGAATATGTAGATAAAATTATTAAAATCTATGCCGAATTAAACCTAATTTGTTATTCGCCAGATAAATTAACACTAAATTACTTAAAAATGTCGGAATTACAATTAATTGCTTCATCATCTAAAGATACATTGCAACGTTATGCTATTGCATTTTCTTTATTGCAAAAAGATCCAACAATTAGCCGTGCAACACTAGAAAAAGAGGCTCGACTCATTGCCGAACGATTATCCATTTTACATGGTATTAATGCCCCTGAATTCTTTGATAAAGGCGTATTTTCCACATTAGTTGCATCACTAAGAGAGCAAGGTTATTTAGATGATAAAAATGGCTCAAACTTAGCTAAAATTGAAACGATGAACAAAACACTTAAGCCTTTAGTTACAACTAGAGTAATGCAAACTATCGATGATATAAACCCATTAATCAAATAATTCAAAAATACGCTAATTCGGAGATAACTTTAATGAAGTGCAATATTATTTGTTCATTGTAAGCTAAAGGTTATAACATGGTAGTTAACATCATTCTGCAAGAAACAATCAATGAGCAAGATTTTATCTTGTTGGCTAACAAATGGCAGCAAAATGCATCGGTTATCATTGAATCATTATTAGAAAATAATGAAGCTAAAAACCGTATTTTTAATCTTGCTCTAAACTATATTCCAAATTCATTTGCCGAAGCTGTCATTGATATTTTTCTTGAAGATAGTACTTTTATTATTCGTGATGATGATCTGCTAAAATGTGCAAAGCAAGGCTCTATGGGTTTAAAAAAGAGCATTTGTTATCGTAAAAATGTGCCTCAATATATTATTGATTTATGTAATTTCTATTAATCAACACGTTATCTAGGCTAGGAAATATAAAAGATGTTAGATTTTTCCTATTTATCGGATCAAGATGGCAGTAAATCATCTCTGGTTTTAAACGATAAAAAAGTCCAATTGCTTGATCACGCTTTTACTTATTTAAGGCAAAAAACGGGCATTATCATTGATCCTTATGGCCAAACAAGAATCTACCCAGACCATCAAAAAATATTAATCAATTTGTTACATCAGCATAATGACAGCGAGATCCAAAAACTCGTTTTGCTATTTAAGCAAGCATCCAGTGAAGATGAAATAATTCTTGCCGATGGTGATTAAATGGATAAATTATTTATTTAGCCATAATGACACTTACCTCAAGTTGCATTAAACTAATGTGTATTTATTACAAACGCTTATTACAAATTCAACGATCTCATGCAAGTTATTTAAGAGGAATTTATGGATTTTATCGCTATACGTGATGTGCTTTCTAACATAAAGGATATGCCAAATCATTTTTTTTATCTTCCTGCTGATCACTCCTCTTGGACACTTGATACACAAGGTCGGTTTTTGGATGATGATGCGTTAAATTATTTTGATTCAGGTCTTTCCCAAAAAGCAATAGAAGAAGACTGGATCCCAACGCTAGAAAAAGCCGATATTGAAGATATTATTGAAGTTGCTAACAATGAATTAGGTAATCCAACATTAGAAGATTTATTTAACTCTTTTATTTTCTATATTGAAAATGACGCTTTTTTACAATATGCTGATTAAACATAAATGGCTTATGTTTTTTACACAATATGCTTGTTTAACACAAATAGTACTAGCACATAAATTATGTTATAGCATTTAAGCATGGTGATGTCTTCTAATAAAAAAGTGATCGAATTGATATCACATTTATCAACTCAACTTAATCAATTAGGCATTTTATTACAAACCAATATTGCTGATCAATTTACAGTACATAATATGGCTAGCTATGTACATATTGATATCTTAAAACACCGAATTTATCTTCGCTTCAAATTATCAATTAACGGCATTGAGCTATTTGATAACGATATCATCAATATTCAAATCACAGAGGGTATAATACATGCCAGTGCACCGTTTATTCAAATTATGGTATCGATAATGTAATGAAATACCAAAACGATCTAGATGATTTTGAGCTGGCAATCTTCGACAAAATTTTCATAGAATTATTGTCATGTATTACATCACATATTAGCTTGCTGACCCAAAGCAACTAAATAGCTTAACCAACGAAAATGATTTAAGTAACTTAACAACTTTCACTAAAGGCTGACTGATATAAATGGACATTACCCAATAATGAAGGCTAAAAAAATTTAATTAAAGTATATGATTAGCTACTATTATTTGATAATTTAAAACTGCATAATTTGGGATTAAACTTTAGAGTATCATCTATAAGTGAACTATAAGGGAAGATAGATAAACAATAAATAGAAAAGCCAATAGAAAATGAGCCATATACAAAACATCACTCAATTGGAAAACGCCATAATCCATCAAGCCCAAGCAGAAGATGAACAATCATTTTTGTATCAATTGCATGAACTAAGTTTTTTTGATAAATCAACATTTAATCAACTATTAAATAATTGCCAAGCCTTAGCAAAAGCCTATCAACAGTTAGGAAAAACGAATAATTATAACGAGGTAGTAAAAGGTATTTTACTGATTTTTGAATATACACTATTTTCATTTTATTGCCATCATGCTGAGCATGATTACTTTCATATCAGCAATTATGGCGATGAACTAACCACCAATGACATATCTGACTATTATGATAAAATCAGATTAATCACACAACAAATCATCTTATAAACGCATAAAATAATCACTTACATGACTAGCTCAATAAGGTATTTAAACTAATGGGATTAGATTTTATTATCCATATTGATAATCAACGGCAGGTACAATTTGTTATGAACGAAGATCTACATAGTAAAATATTTAGCAAATCAACAAATTGGCGTAGCTTTAAACAATTAAAAAAAATCAGTGATTATTACAAAACTGATGCCGTTTTTAATAGCAACGAGCTAACAACATTAATAGCAGATTTGATGCAAATCACCCAACAAATCGATGATTTTCAAGATGAATTACAACAGCTCATCACTAAACTGCGTCAGAAAAATGCCAAACTATTACGTGTTACTAGCGATTAGTCATACTTAGATTATTATCCACTCATCTCTACAGCACTATCAACAAATTTTATCATGAATGACATAAATTGAGGCAAACTGTACAATATACAATTTATCTGGCTGACTGGTTTTGATAATTATGTCGATAAGCAATCAAACTGATAGCAAAAATGAGACAGCAATGTGCAAACTTCAGGATAGTAATCAATGATTGATTTTACTGCTGATATTATTAGTTATAAATCAATGGCTAATATTCAAATTGGTGATAACATTCTTTCTTATCTCGATGAAATGTATCAATATTTTGATGTTAACTACCAAGAACACGAGCTTCATTTTTCAATGGGTGAGATGACTAGACAGAGTTTTTATTCATTAAATGATGATACATTGACGCTAACAACCACATTTGATGGCGATATCATTGGCATAGGATGCAACCAAAACTACCAAGGTAAATACCTGAATCAATATAAAAATGAATTATATGCCGGTATTACCATGGAAGAGCTATGCTCTTTGAGCAAATTTCAGAAGATTGTATATGGCACACTGATTGTTGATAACGATTATGGCTTATATTTTACGTTACCCTCGCCTTATGACGAAATTGCCGACACGCTAAAAGACATCCCCTATGATTTAAAGCTAAATGAAATTTACGTAGCGGATAATTCCAGCTGGCAGCTTAAGCCACAAAAAAAGAAAAAGCCTAAAAAGCGCAAAATTGCCAAACCTTATTCTTATTTTTAATATTAATAAGCAATAATCTAATATGCATTACTAATTAGATGCTGTGACTTAACTATGTCCACTTAAAACACTGCTAAAGTGCCTATTATCAGATAAGAATGCACGAAAGAAAGAGCTGGCTAAACCATTTAGTTAATATTTTTAACTTGTCATAATCAAATCGAAAGCTTGTCAAATTAAGGTGTATATTTTACCTACAACTTATTTATATCAATATGATTTCCTTTTCATATTTTCGGCAATTAAAACGAGCATGAGCTTATTTTTTGACATATGTCAAACTTTGGTAATTCATACTGGCATTTTCCTTTATTTCTGCATAAGAAACGATTATTATTGATATAAATAGGAAAGTTTATAGCTTTAAAAATATAATAAATTAAATAATGTAATGTCAGTTTTCTAAGGAGTCCATATGCTATTTAACCGTAGACAGTTCTTTAAGATCTGTGCTGGTGGTATGGTAGGAACAACCGTCGCCACATTAGGACTCGCTCCAAATGTGGTGCTCGCACAAACTCGCCAATTTAAATTACTCAAATCAAAAGAAACCCGTAATAACTGTACCTATTGTTCTGTTGGATGCGGAATGTTACTTTATAGTCGTGGAGATGGTGCAAAAAATGCTGAATCATCTATTTTTCACGTAGAGGGCGATCCCGATCATCCTGTCAGCCGAGGATCACTTTGTCCGAAAGGGGCAGGTGTACTTGATTTTATAAAAAGCGAACAACGTGTTAAATACCCAGAATATCGAGCCCCAGGCTCAGATAAATGGCAACGCATTAGTTGGGATGAAGCGATTGACCGCATCGCTCGTTTAATGAAAGAAGACCGAGATAAAAACTTTATTGAAAAAAATGAGAATGGCACCACAGTAAATCGCTGGACAACCACAGGCTGGCTTGTTACATCAGCGGCTAGTAACGAAACGGGTTGGTTAGCATTTAAAGTTGCTCGCGCTTTAGGTATGTTAAGCCTTGAAACCCAAGCTAGGGTTTGTCATGGTCCTTCTGTATCAAGTTTAGCTGCCACCTTTGGTCGTGGCGCTATGACCAACAACTGGAATGATATCAAAAATGCTAACGTTGTTATCGTGATGGGAGGAAATGCTGCAGAAGCTCATCCTGTTGGTTTTAAATGGGCAATAGAGGCAAAAATTAATAATGGTGCAGAATTAATTGCAATTGATCCGCGTTTTCATCGAACCGCTTCGGTTGCAGATCATTATGTCCCCATTCGTGCGGGCTCTGACATTGCATTTTTGCTCGGTATTATTAATTATCTTATTACTAATAATGAAGTTAATTTCGACTATTTAGTCACACACAGTAATGCTAGCTTAATTGTGCGTGATGATTTTAATTTTGACGCAAATAGCGGTTTATTTAGTGGCTATGATGCAACTAACCGCCAATATGATCAAAGCAGTTGGGCATATCAAAAAGATGAAAATGGTTATGCCCTTCGGGATAAAACACTAAGCCACCCTCGTTGCGTTTGGAATCTATTAAAACAGCATGTTAGCCGTTATACCCCTGAAATGGTAAATAAGGTCACTGGTAGCCCAATTGAAGGGTTTTTACATGTTTGCCGTTCACTCGCTAGCACAAAAACCCATGATAGAGCCGCAACCTTTTTATATGCATTAGGTTGGACGCAGCATACTTATGGTACACAAATCATCCGCACAGCGGCGATGATCCAACTGATCTTAGGCAATATAGGTGTCATGGGGGGGGGAATTAATGCGCTACGCGGGCATTCAAATATTCAAGGATTAACCGATGTCGGCTTGTTATCCAATCGTTTACCAGCCTATCTTGATTTGCCAAAAGATTCTCAAGTTTCACTTACTCAGTATTTGGAAGAAAAAACACCAAAACCACTTGGTCCAAGTGAAGTCAATTTTTGGGGAAATTACCCAAAATTCTTTGTCAGTTTTATGAAGTCGATGTATGGTGATAAAGCGACTATAGATAATGATTGGGGATTTGATTGGTTACCCAAATGGGATAAAACCTATGATATCTTAAGATTCAGTAAAATGATGCGTGATGGTCAGGCTAATGGCTTTATCTGCCAAGGTTTTAATCCTCTTGCTGCGCTACCAGATAAAAATAGCATCCGTGACGGCTTATCTAATTTAAAATTTTTAGTTAGCATTGACCCAATGCCAACAGAAACGGCTGAGTTTTGGAAAAACCATGGTGAATCCAATGATGTTGACTCTAGCAAAATTCAAACAGAAGTCTTTAGATTGCCGTCAAACTGTTTTGCTGAGGAAAACGGAACAATAGTGAACTCTTCTCGCTGGCTACAGTGGCATTGGGCAGCAGCTCGCCCACCTTATGAATCTTTATATGATCCTGAAATTATTGCTCGTATCTTTTTAAGAATTAAAGAACTATATGCTCAAGAAGGGGGAGCCTATCACGATCCAATTGATAACTTAGTTTGGGACTATGAAGATCCTCAAGGGCCAGCGGCTGAAGAATTAGCCAAAGATTACAATGGGCGTGCGCTGGCTGATATCACTGATGCCAATGGCAATGTGATTCTTAAAAAAGGACAGCTACTCAGTGGCTTTTCACAATTAAAAGCAGATGGTACAACATCATCAGGCATTTGGATATTCTGTGGCTCTTGGACTGAGCAAGGCAACCAAATGGCACGACGCGATCCAAGTGATCCATCAGGTAAAGGTATTCATGCAGGTTGGGCTTGGTCATGGCCGATGAATCGACGCGTACTTTATAATCGCGCTTCAGCAGATGAAAACGGTAAGCCGTGGGATCCTAAACGAGTTTTAGTAAAATGGAATGGCTCAAGCTGGGTTGGTAATGATGTGCCTGATTTTACTGCAACATTATCACCAAATGCAGGGGCAGGCGCTTTTATTATGAATAACGATGGTTTAGGTGGATTGTTTTGCTTAAACCGATTAGTCGATGGCCCATTCCCAGAACATTATGAACCGTTTGAAACACCTATTACTAATAACCCATTACATCCAAATCAAGTAAGTAGCCCTGTAGCACGTGCATTTAAAGAAGATTTGGAACGCTTAGGAAAGGCTAGCCAATTCCCTTACGTGGGCACGACGTACAGCATTACTGAGCATTTTCATTTTTGGACGCAACATGCAAGGCTGGCTTCAATTACTCAGCCCGAGCAATTTGTTGAACTAAGTGAAAATCTTGCAAATAAAAAAGGCATAAAGGTAGGTGATACCGTAAAAGTGACGTCATACCGAGGTTATATCAAAGCGAAAGCCGTTGTCACTAAACGACTCCCGACATTAACTGTTGATGGTAAACAAATCGAAACCATTGGAATTCCAATTGTTTGGGGATTCACTGGTCAGACAAAGAAAGGATTTTTGGTTAATGAATTAACACCACATTTAGGTGATGCGAATTCACAAACACCAGAATATAAATCATTTTTAGTCAATATCGAAAAAGTCACCACAGCGGCATAAGGGAGGAAAACTATATTATGTCATTACAAACTCAAGATATTATTCGCCGCTCTGCAACCAATACATTAACTCCAGCGCCACGGGCTCGCGATTATCAACAAGAAGTAGCTAAATTAATTGATGTGACAACGTGCATTGGCTGTAAAGCTTGCCAAGTAGCTTGTAGCGAATGGAACGATCTTCGAGCTGAAGTTGGTAATACCGTTGGTGTTTATGACAATCCTGCAGATTTAGAACCCAAAGCATGGACTGTCATGCGATATTCAGAAGTTGAAGTTAACGGCAAATTTGAATGGCTTATTCGCAAAGATGGCTGTATGCACTGTTCTGATCCTGGGTGCTTAAAAGCTTGCCCATCAGAAGGTGCTATTATTCAATATGCTAATGGTATTGTGGATTTTCAATCTGAACATTGTATAGGTTGTGGTTATTGTGTCGCAGGTTGCCCATTTAATATTCCCCGAATTAGTAAAGAAGATAATCATTCATATAAATGTACTTTATGCGTAGACCGTGTGGCAGTTGGGCAAGAACCTGCTTGTGTAAAAACATGCCCAACTGGCGCCATTCATTTTGGTACAAAACAAGATATGATTCGCCATGCAGAGAATCGAATTATAGACTTGAAAAAACGGGGATTTGCACAGGCTGGGCTTTATGATCCACAAGGCGTAGGCGGAACTCACGTTATGTATGTTTTACACCATGCAGATCAACCTGAACTTTATCATGGCTTACCTAAAGATCCGCAAATTAGCGAAGTGGTTAAATTCTGGAAAGGTATTTGGAAACCGCTATCGGCGGCAGCATTTATTGCAACATTTGGCGGCTTACTATTCCATTATATGGGAGTGGGCGCAATTGAGGTAGATGAACAAGACATTGAACAAGAAAAAGAAGCCGATAACCAAGCTCGAAAACGCCTAGGTTTACCCATTTTTCGGCGTAAACATAGTTCCCCATTGTCACAACAGGAGAATCATCATGAATAAGCAAAACATGATATTAAGAACCCCTCTTCTTGTTCGCTTCTGTCATTGGTGCATGGTTTGCCTTTTCATTTTAACGGCACTATCGGGGCTATCCTTGTTTTTCCCATCCATTAAATTATTTGGGTTGGTGCTCGGCACTCCACAGTTAGTCAGAGCATTACATCCCATTATTGGTTGTATTGTCTTTGTACTGCTGATGTTTATGTTTTTAAAACTTGCTCATCATAATATTCCAAATAAACAAGATCTGTTATGGATAAAAAACTTTAAAAAAGTGATTATGGGTAAAGAAGAAGGTATTCCCATTGGTAAATATAATGTCGGTCAGAAATTTTTATTCTGGTGCATTATGAGCTTAATTTTGGTCTTGTTTGTAACTGGAATGATCATGTGGCGACGATACTTTTCTGATTATTTTCCAATACCAGTTGTGCGTATTGCGATATTCTTTCACTCGCTTGCTGCTATTGGCTTAATTTTACTTGCTATTGGTCATGCTTATATGGCAATTTGGGTTAAAGGATCTATTAAAGGAATGATAACAGGCTATGTATCACGAGCTTGGGCTCGCAAAAATCATTCGGCTTGGTATGAAGAAGAAATGGATAAAATTTATCAAAATGAACTCAATACAAAAGCAAAGTCTGAAGTAGAATCAGCGGATGTTAAACATAAACCAGCATGATAACACTCTCTATCTCTAATTGTATTTACCGCTGATAGTTACTATCAGCGGTATTATTTTAAAAGCAAAAAACCAGTGACAATCGAAAATCACAATCAATGAGCATTTATAATGAATATAAAAATCATTCCTCAAGATCAACTTGAACAACAAGCAAGTAGCTCCGTTATTCGGCAAATTCCATTACTTTTATATCCATCACCTAAAACACTTTATACGCATCGAGTCGAGCGTTTGAAAAGCCTTGCAAACAATAGCCCAATTAGCGATTATTTAAACTTTTGTGCAAAAATTGTTGAACAACAAGCCGATTTAATCAAGCAAAAACCTATAGATATTGATGTAGCATGTTTATTAAATAGTGAGCATCCCCCGCTAAGCCTAGATAATTTACCACTTACAAATACGTGGCAAGATTACTTAGCATCATTGTTGGACTCATGTGCCAACACAACAGAGCAAATTACTTTAGTCATCGAGCAACTAAAAAAAAATAGCTCTCAAGCGTTGCAAAATAAAGCAATACATTTACTTACAGGTGAATTTGATCAAGTTAATGGCGATGAAACAATTTTTATTTGGTCAGCTTTATCGGTTTACTACTGCCAACTGGCCAGTCAAATCAAAGGCAAAGCCATCGCAGAAAATATAGACAAACTTTGGTTGTGCCCAGTTTGCAAAAGCATGCCCTCAGCCAGTGTTATTCAATTAGGTAGCCACAGTGGTTTACGCTATTTACATTGTAGTTTATGTGAAAGTGAATGGTACGTACCTAGAATTAAGTGCACCTGTTGCGATAATATGAAGGATATACAATATCTGTCACTAGAACAGGAACTTGCAGCAACTAAAACGGAGTGTTGTGACACTTGCCATAGTTATTTAAAAATATTTGATCAAGATAAAGATCCCCATATTGAAGTCATCGCTGATGATATTGCATCATTGATTTTAGATATAAAAACAGAAGAAGAAGGTTTTGCTAAAAGTGGCGTTAATCCGTTTATATTTGCTCAAAAGCAAGATTAATACACAAAAAACTAAAAATTAAGATTTCTTAATGAATATAAAAATAGCGGCAAAACGGCTGGGTGAATGGTTTATTGTTACAATATTATCGTTGATAAGCTCATTTATTAATAAAATACAACTTCACTTTTTAGCTTGATAAAGTTAAACTGGCACCATTGTACTAGTTTGTGAGTTCTTATTATGAAACGCTTTTTGTTATCGCTGATAATTCTTTTAGTTACGCCTTTTTTTAGTTTTGCAGATACAATAAAAAATGTCGCTATTACCGCGATTGTAGAACATCCATCTTTAGACCAAATCCGTGATGGTGTTAAAGATGAATTAACAGACAATGGCTATAAGTTAAACGAAAATTTAACGGTTCAATACAAAAGCGCACAAGGCAGCAGCGCAACTGCTGCACAAATTGCCAGACAATTTGTCGCAGCAAAACCTGATGTTATTGTCGCAATTGCCACACCGAGTGCTCAAGCAACTGCGGCTGCCACCAGACAGATCCCGGTGGTTTTTGCCGGTATTACAGATCCAATTGCAGCCAAGTTAATTAAAAACTGGCAACCTACAGGTACAAACATCACTGGCGTTTCAGATTATCAAGAAATAGGGCCACAAATCGACTTTATAAAAAAAATCGTACCCAATGTTAAATCGGTAGGATACATTTATAGCCCAAGTGAAATTAACTCAACTGTGGTATTAAAAAACCTACAAGCACTTTTATCGCAACAAAATATCAAATTAGTTGCGGTACCTGCTCAGCGAACCGCTGATATCTCAACTGCCGTCAATACATTAAAAGGAAAAGTTGATTTAATCTACACAACAACCGATAACAATGTTGTTTCAGCTTATGAGTCATTAGTAAAATTTGCTAATGAAAATAAAATCCCGCTGTTAGCCTCTTTCCCTGATGCAATTGAACGAGGCGCTGTTGCCGCATATGGCATGAGTTACTATGATGTGGGACGCCAATCAGGCAAACTTGTTGTTCGAATCTTACAGGGTGAAAAAGCAGGTAACATTGCTCCAGAAATAGGACAATCATTACGTCTTGCCATCAATATTGGTGCTGCTAAAAAACAAGGTGTAACATTGTCTCCTGAAGTTATCCAATCCGCTTACAAAGTCATAGACTAATAATTAATTCCAATCTATTGTAACCAACAAAACTTTGCTCATTTCGGTGGGCAAAGAGCTAGGTTATACATAATTAATTTAAGGTCAATAATATTACCGACAGCCTCGGGCTAATAAAATAACAAAATTTTATCCACACAACAAAGTGTACTTTAGTTTCATCAATCAACATTTAATGTAAAAAAATGTTTACATTTACAGCTATTTTTTAACTCTAGAAAATTATCTAAATTTGCTTTATAGTAGCTTGGAATTTATCTTAGTTGTAAATAAAATATTACAGGAGTGCCATATGCGTAATTCTATTATAAAATTTTTTATGCTACTTAGCTTATCATTGGCAGTATTTAACTCTTCAGCAGATCCTAAATCTGAGCAAAAATTTGTGGCTATTACCGCAATTGTTGAACATCCAGCATTAGATAATGTTCGTCGAGGTGTTGAGGATGAACTAAAAGATAGCGGTTATATTGCTGGCGAAAATTTAAAATTACACTTTGCAAGTGCACAAGGTAGTAGCGCTAATGCAGCGCAAATCGCTAAACAATTTGTAGCTAACAAACCTGATGTTATTGTTGGCATTGCGACACCAAGTTCACAAGCTTTAGTTGCGACAACCAAACAAATTCCAATTGTTTTCACTGCCGTTACCGATCCTGTAGCAGCAAAATTAATTCCTAGTTGGAATGCATCAAAAACCAACGTAACTGGGGTGTCTGATGCGTTATCATTAGATGCTCAAATTGACATGATGCTAAAAATTAAACCTGATGCTAAAAATATTGGTTATGTTTATAGCCCAAGTGAAATAAATTCAACAATTATACTAAAACAATTACAAGTTAAGTTAGAAAAACGAGGTATGAAAATAATAGCTGCCCCAGCTCAACGTACTTCGGATATATCAACAGCCGCAAGAAGTTTAAAAGGTAAAGTTGATATGTTTTATACCACGACTGATAACAATGTGTTTTCTGCCTATGAAGCGCTAGTAAAAATAGCAAACGAAAGCAAGATACCTCTTTTAGCATCAAACCCAGAATCAGCAGAACGTGGGGCGATTGCTGCTTTGGGAATGAGTTATTATGATCTTGGTCGTCAGGCAGGTAAAATTGTTATCCGCATACTGAATGGTGAAAAACCCGGTGATATCCCATCACAAGTGGGCAATGTTACTCAACTAACGATAAATAAAAAGGCGGCTGAACGCCAAGGTGTTACGTTATCTGATGATATATTGAAATCAGCGGCAAAAATTGTCGAAAAATAATGTTACTCTTTTATAACTATGCCGCCATTTTGGCGGTTAACTTGAATGGATTTTTTCATGTCTTTTGAATTTTTATTAGGCTCAATTGGAATTGGGCTTATTTATGCCTTAGTGAGTTTAGGTGTATTTATCTCATTTCGTTTACTTGACTTTCCTGATCTGACGGCTGATGCCAGCTTCCCTCTTGGTGGCGCAATTTGTGGATTATGCATTTATATCGGTATCGATCCTTGGATTGCGACGTTATTCGGTATGCTTGCTGGTTGCCTTGCTGGCGCAATGACAGGCATACTGTATGTTAAGCTCAATATTCTACAATTACTTTCGAGCATTATTGTAATGATAGGGCTTTATTCTATTAATTTAAGAATATTAGGTCTTGCACCTTATATTATGGATGAAACACCAAGAATGGCAGGTTCACCTAACCTTTCTTTACTGGATGCCAAAACCATATTTTCACCATTTATTGCTGATGATTACAGTAATCAATATATTATACAACCGCTTTTGGTGCTGGGATTTGTCATTGTGTGTTGGGCATTACTCAATTTATTTTTGAAGACCCAGATAGGATTAGCATTAAGAGCGACGGGAACCAATCAACGAATGGCAAAATCCCAAGGCATACCAACTGGAGGAATAACCATCCTCGGTATGGCAATATCAAATGGCTTAATTGCACTTGGTGGATCGTTATTTATACAAACTCAAGGTGGCGCAGATATTACCATTGGTGTTGGAACAATTGTCATCGGGCTTGCTTCAATTATCCTGGGTGAAAGCATCTTTCCAACAAAACGTATCTGGCTTGTTATGCTTTCAGTTATTTTAGGCTCTATTTTGTATCGCTTATTTATTGCTTTTGCATTAAGCAATGAATTCCTACAAACAATCGGCGTTGGAACAGAGGATCTAAATCTGATTACCGCAATATTGGTTGTGCTAGCTCTTGTGGTACCAAAACAACTGAAAAAACACGCTAAAAGAAGAGGGAAATAAGCATGATTAAAGTTGAACAATTACAATTAACTTTTAATCAAGGTACACCAATTGAAAATTATGTGCTACGAGGATTAAACCTAAAAATTAGTGAAGGCGAATTTGTTACCATAATTGGTAGTAATGGTGCAGGAAAAAGCTCATTGCTCAATGTAATTAGCGGAGATCTATTTGCTGACTCAGGTAGTGTTGTTATCAATGAACAAAATGTAAGCCACTGGCCAGCATGGAAGCGGGCTAGCATGGTGGCACGAGTATTCCAAGATCCTATGGTTGGAACTTGTGAAAACTTAACCATCGAAGAAAATCTGGCTATTGCTTACAATCGAGGACATCGTTTTACTCTCGCTTCAGCACTTAATAACAATATCAGATCAATATTTAAAGAAAAACTGGCGACTTTAAATTTAGGGCTTGAAAATCGATTATCGGATATGATGGGTTTACTTTCTGGTGGTCAAAGACAAGCTATTAGTTTGTTAATGTCAACATTAAAACCCTCTAAAATATTATTGCTTGATGAACATACCGCAGCACTTGATCCTAAAACAGCACAGTTTGTTTTAGATCTGACTGATAAAATTGTTTCAAAAAACCATTTAACGACGATGATGGTAACCCACTCAATGAAACAAGCATTGGAATATGGAAATCGAACAGTCATGCTGCATCAAGGTCAAGTTGTACTTGATGTATCAGGTGAACAACGCGCAAAATTAACCGTAACCGATTTATTAGATATGTTTGAAAAAACACGCGGTGAAAAAGTGACTGACGATGCATTGCTTTTAGGTTAATAATAAATAAAAAAGTAATATTTCAAGCAGAAATATTGCTTTTTGTTAATTAGATTTGTTAGTTCTGACGTAATCTGCCTGTGTTAGCTCAAACCTAATCTGACAGCTACTAGTTTTTATTTTGTGTCTGTCAGATTAAAAAGTTTATGGATAAATTCGACCGACACCTTGTAAATTGCCAACATAAAACGTATTTTGTGAATCAAGTTATCCTTGCCAAAGTATTAGACAAAACTCACTGCTATAAAAGTGTTATTTAGGTCATACGACTTTTCATATTGCTTAGGCGATACCCAGTTATTAACTCCGTGTCGGCAAACCTACTTATAATCGGTTTTGATATAGGCGAATAGGCTTTATTGGCTTCTTCCTTGTTTTGTTATCATCATGAATCATGGGTGTTAACGGATGGAAAAACTTTCAGCAATGGCATTATTTCAACAATTGCCCGTTTGCTTCAGACTTTGGCTAAGTCCATACTGTAACACTAATCTGTAACACTAATCGCTTAAAATTAGCGTTGCGATATTGGTTTTTTTGCCACTAGGTCGTCGCTTTCCTTTGAAAAATGGACGACAAAATAAGGTATTTTGGAGCGTGGTACAAACTAAATACTGATCAATATACTTAATGTATTAATCAGTAAAC
>NZ_LZGZ01000324.1:0-10922 GCF_001690515.1 Gilliamella sp. Fer4-1
TTCAATATCTGCGTTTGTCGATTACTGAGCTGTGTAATTTCCAGTGTCAATATTGTTTACCTTATGGTTATCAACCCAAGAAAGGGCATAATTTTTTGTCACTCAGTGAAATTGATCATGTTGTGGCAACATTTACTGAACTTGGGGTAAGCAAAATTCGCTTAACGGGTGGCGAGCCGACTTTACGTCGTGATTTTGTGGATATTTTGTCGCTCATTTCTTCTTACTCTAGTGTTAAAGAGCTGGCCATTACCACTAATGGCTCACGTTTATTAAAAAATATTCATCACTGGCATCAAGCAGGTTTAAATGCAATTAATATTAGTATTGATAGCTTTTCTCCGCATTTATTTAAATTAATTACGGGTCAAGATAAACTTAAAGAATTAATGCAATGTGTCGAAAAATCGTTAGAAGTAGGTATTAAAAAAGTCAAAATTAATACGGTGTTAATGAAAAACATGAACGATAATTTAGATGATTATTTGTCATGGATTAAAGATAAATCCGTAGAATTACGCTTTATTGAACTTATGGAAACAGGTGAAAGTAGCGATATATTTAATCGTTATCACTTGTCTGCTCATGTTATTGAGGCACAGTTAATTGCACAGGGTTGGCAGTTGCAACTCAAAAATCCACTATCAGGCCCAGCTAAAGTTTATGCTCATAGCGATTATCAAGGTAAAATTGGGCTAATTATGCCGTATTCAAAAGATTTTTGTAAAAGTTGTAATCGGTTGCGTGTGTCATCAATTGGTAAATTACATTATTGCTTATTTGGTGAGGCCGCGGTTGATTTGCGTGATTTACTTCAAAACTCAGCGCAAAAACAACAACTTATAACACGCATCTTTGCTTCGTTAAAAATAAAGCCAGAAAAGCATTTATTACATGTGCATAATGTCGGTATGACTGATAATTTATCTTATATTGGTGGGTAACTGGGTATTTTGTTTGGGTACTTTCGCAATTTGCCAATGTTGTATTGCCCATTGCAATAGCTGTTGTTGGCTGGCATCTTGCCAGTCTTTTGGTAGACATTGCCCTAAAAATTGCAGAGCGTGCGCCGTTAATGATTTGCTATTATTTAGCTCAATGGGCTTTGCATGGTTTTGTTTAGAAAGCTTATTGCCGTTGTTATCTAGTGCTAGTGGTAAATGGCAATAGTTTGGCAGAGAAAAGCCAAAAAGCTTATAGAGTGACATTTGTTTAGCGGTAACCGGTAAAAGATCGGCTCCGCGCACAATTTCGGTAATTCCTTGTTTATGATCATCTAACACTACCACTAAGTTATATGCAAATAGACCATCTTTACGGTGAATAATGAAATCTTCTTGTGCACTAGCTGTTTCTACTGTTTGCAAGCCACGAATTTTATCTGTAAATTCAGAAATAGGGTGGTTTTGTTTTAGGCGAATAGCCAACTGTGATTGGTTAATCTTTAAATGCCTATGGCGACAATAACCGTCATAATGCCCGTTAGGCAATTTTTGTACCCGTTGCCTTGTACAATCACAATAATAGGCTTGCTGATGACTCAATAGCGATTGTAATACTGCTTGATAACGTTCGTGGCAAGCCGATTGATATAATACGTTATCATCCCAATATAAATGAAATGTTTCTAAAGTCTTTAAAATGAGAGATGATGCGCCTTTAACTTCTCGTGGTGGGTCGATATCTTCGATACGAACTAGCCATTTGCCATGGCAAGATTTAGCCTGTAAATAGCTACCAAGCGCTGTCACCAATGAACCAAAATGTAATGGTCCTGATGGTGACGGGGCAAAACGACCAATATAACGCTTAGGCATATCGGGTTGAATGGCGGTGGTAATTAATAACGTAGCAATTACTTGCCCATTTGTTTTTCGCGAAGTTCTGCAAGTGTTTTACAATCGATACATAAATCAGCCGTTGGTCTTGCTTCTAGACGGCGAATCCCGATTTCCACACCACATGATTCACAATAACCGAAATCATCTATTTCGATTTTCTTTAATGTTTTTTCAATTTTTTTGATGAGCCTTCTTTCTCTGTCGCGTGCACGTAGTTCAAGGCTGAACTCTTCTTCTTGCGTTGCTCGGTCAGCAGGATCTGGAAAGTTCGCTGCTTCGTCTTGCATGTGCGAAACGGTTTTACCCATTTCATCTTTTAGTTGTGCAAGCCAAGCTTCCAAAATAAGCTTAAAATGTTTCAATTGCTTAGGATTCATGTACTCCTCACCTTTTGCCTCTTTATAAGGCTCAAGCCCAGCAACTGAAAGCAGGCTAAGTGAAGATGTGTTTGCTTTTTGTTCTTTTTTCACAGCAATCCCCTTAAGTGCAGATTATTTAAAAGCGCTAAACTATAGCAATAATTCAGCCTTTGGCAAATTTTTTTTATCATTTTTTTGCTTAAAACTAAATAAAATAATACAACTATATGTTATTAATTAAGATAATTACTTATCCCATTTCGTTAGTTCATTTTTAGGGCATCGAGTTACTAAGTCATATAATTTATCGTTATCGGGTAGAATCAGCTCTGGGCTGATGTCAAATAGTGGATAGAGTACAAATTCTCTATTTTTCATATGGTAATGAGGGATAGTTAGCCTTTCACTGTTAATGACTAAATCATCATAAAGCAATATATCTAAATCTAAGGTTCTTGCGCCCCAGCGGTTGTCTTTACGCACACGGCCTTGCGCTTTTTCAATTGTTTGTAGCTCGTCAAGTAGTTCAATAGGGGATAAATTCGTTGTCAGTTTTATTACTGCATTCAGATAGTCATTCTGATTTTGTGGTCCAAGAGGTTTACTTCGATAAAAAGGTGAAATATCCGCTACTTTTGTGTTTGGCAACTGTTTTAATGCAACAATTGCACGATTGGCTTGTGCTAATGGATCTTCAAGGTTGCTGCCTAAAGCAATATAACAAGTTGACATAGTTGCGCTAATTTTCGATTTCAATTGAGTGAGGCTATTTTAGCATATAATGTAATAGGCAAACATGATTATATAAATAGATTAATACTTATTGTTTCTGGCTTCGAGTTATTAAAATTTAATCATATCATCTTTAGCTTATTATTTATTGTTCACTATTTTACTTGTGGTAAAGTAAACCCAATTATCAAATCGCTATTGCATTTATTGAGAATGAAAATGAATTTAGGGCAACAATTAAGTTTTTTAATAAAAAACACACCAATAATTCGTGATCCCCAAGTTATTAATTGTGCGATTAATGGGGTAACAGATTATTTTGCTTGTAGTTTGCAAGCTTGCCATGAAGATGACGTTCAGAAATTGCTAGCGTGGGTAGCAGATGAGGGGGGAAATGCTAGAGCGTGGTTAATCGGCCAAAAGAAGTTAGTTACCGCAAGGCAAGCAGCACTTTTTAATGGCTTTCAAGCGCATTGTTTAGATTATGATGATGTACATTCAGATGTTCGAGGGCATCCTTCATCGGTCATTTTGTCGGCACTTATTGCCAGCGTTCGATTAGATAATGTTAAGCAAAAGATTGATGGGCGGCGTTTTTTGACTGCTTATGTTGGTGTTGAGGTGATGGCTCGCTTAGGTAAAAGCGTTAATCCTGAGCATTACGAAAAAGGTTGGCATGCAACCATTACTTTGGGGGGGATCGCGGCAACGGCTGCGATTTGTTACCTTTATGATGAACCGTTTTTATCGCAAGCTTTAGCTTTGTCAGCAACTCAAGCTTCGGGGATGCGTTTGTTAATGGGCACGCCAATTAAGTTTTTGCATGCAGGCTTAGCCGCTCAACATGCCATTCAGTCCGTTGAATGGTTAAGAGTTGGTATAGATGCCGATCAGAATTTTTTAGACGATAAATTAGGTTTTTTGGCTATTTATGGGCAAGGTAATACACATTTTGATTTAAGTCATTGGGGGGATGTTTGGAAGATTGTTGAACCTGGTTTATGGTTTAAAAATTATTCTTATTGTTCAGCGGCGGCTTATGTTGCCGATGCGGGTCAATTATTATATAAAGAGCCTGATTTTGATCTTGATAATGTTAGTGATATTACGATTTATTTTGTGCCATCAAATAGCGATGCAGCATTGATATATAAGACACCTTCATTAGCGCAACAAGGGCGTTTTTCGGCTGAATATATTTTGGCTTTAACCTTGTTAGGGTTACCGCTAAGTTTCGAGCAGTTTTCTTCAAAACCTATTCCTTGTGAAATCAAACAGTTGATGAAAAAAATGACGCGCAGTTATCAAATACAGCTTGCGCCACATCCTGATGCTTATAATGGCCGTTATGTAATTATTGATATTTTTCTCAAAAACGGTAAAAAAATAAGCCAGCGTGTTGATATTCCTAAAGGCTCACCTAAAAATCCATATAGCCAGAGTGAAATGTCGTTAAAGTTACTTTCCGCAGTTAAAGATAAATCGAAAACAGCACGGTTATTAACAGATATTCAGCAACTGGCAACAGGTTTGGATCTTCGCCAATTTTTATTATCTTATTCTTTTACGCTTTAATTTTCATATGTTAATCAGCAAGGCAATTTAATCACTAATACAATTTAATCACTAGTACAATTTAATCATCAATACAATGAGTTAAAGTCGTTGTGGCTATTGTTCAAATTTCGAAGTCAATTTCATCTGTTAGCTGGCGTAAAAAACGTTGTGTAATTTCATGTTGTGGGTTGTCTATGACTGATTTTGCTGGTCCTTCTTCCACAATTACGCCATCAGCCATAAAGATAACGCGGTCTGCGACGTACTTGGCAAATTCCATTTCGTGCGTCACGATAATCATAGAGGTTCGTTCTTTTGCCAGCTGTAGCATGACTTGTAAAACTTCGTGTACTCGTTCAGGGTCGAGCGCAGAAGTGGGCTCATCAAATAATAGTACTTTGGGTTTGACTGCCAGTGCTCTTGCAATCGCGATGCGCTGTTGCTGGCCACCAGATAAGGTAATGGGATATTGTTTGGCATAAGGTAACATACCAACGCGCTTTAATAATGATAAGCCGAGTTTTTCCGCTTCTTTTTTATCTATCTTTTGCCCAACAATAAGCGGGTAGGTAATATTTTCTAACGCTGTTTTATTTTTAAATAAATTGTAGTGTTGAAAGACCATTGCTGATTGTTTGCGTAAATTGGCTTCTTCTTTATGACTATAATGTTTCGCATCAAGCCTTGCTGAGCCAATTTGAATTGTGCCATTATTCGGTTTTTCTAATAAATTTAAACAACGTAATAAGGTGGATTTGCCAGATCCTGAAGGACCAATAATCGCAACTACTTCACCTTGCTTGATATTTAAGTTGATTTCTTTTAAAACTTCATTATTAGCAAAACGTTTAGATAAATGCGATACTGTAATCATAACATTCTCCTTAACGATGATATGGCGCAGAAAGTTTTTGTTCTAACTGTTTTTGTATCCATGAATAAATCACAACAGTAAGCCAGTAAATAATGCCAACAGCTAAATAGGTTTCAAAGTAGAGAAAAGAATTAGCGGTTAACATTTTTCCTGCGGCTAATAGCTCTTGAACGCCAACAAAAAAGGCGACAGAGGAATCTTTAAGTAATGATATAAACATGTTTCCTGTGTTTGGTAAGGCATTAATCATGGCTTGCGGAAGAATAATGCCTCTGTAGACTTGCATTTTACTTAACCCAACCGTTAGCCCCGCTTCTTTCTGCCCGTGATCAACTGACTCTAAGCTTGCTCTAAAAATTTCGGCTAAATAGGATGAGTACTTTAAGCTGAAACAGATAATTGCAGCGGTAGTTGCGCCCATTTGTTTTAAAATAGGAAAAATTTGCGGTAGACCATAATAAATAATAAAGAGTAAAACAACAGATGGTATGCCACGAAACAGTGAAATAAATAGTGCAAAAATAGAATCGATAATGATTATTTTGTTGTTGCGTAATAGCGCAATGGCTAGCCCTAATATAATGGCAATCGTAATCGATACAATGGTAATAAAAAGTGTAACGGGCAGATAAGGTAAGATCTGCGGAAATACACTTAAGAAATAATTTACATTAAAATTCATGATGTAATATCTTCACCAAAATATTTAATTGAAAGATTTTTCAATGTACCATTGGCACGTAGCTTTTCGATGGCTTGATTGAATTTTTCACGCAGCGCTTGACCTTTTCCGTCTTTACTAAATGGGAAAGCAACTTGCTCAATAGTAATTGGCTCTCCAACTAATTTGAACGGTAGATTTTTACGTTTAATTTCAGCAAGTAAAATAGGTTTAGAATTGACATAACCATCAACCCGTTGGTATTCCGTATCATACATTGCGCCATCACGGGTTTCGTAGGTTTTGATAGTTACGTTGTTATTAGGGAAAGCTTTTTTTAGGTTATTAATATGATTCGATCCTAGCACACCAGCAATAGTTTTATTTTTAAAATCAGATAGCTTATTAATATCTTTGTTATCTTTATGGGTTACAATCTGGCTACCGTAAAAGCTATAGGTGTTGGAAAAGTCATATTTATCTTGACGGGCTGGTGTTATGGCAACCGCATTTGCAACGGTATCTAAGCGCCCTGAATCAAATTGCCCCATTAAACCGCCAAATTCAGCAATCACCCATTCGACTTGATAACCTAGTTCTTGAGCAATGGCTTGAGTCACTTCAACATCAAATCCCACTAATTTGTCATCTTGTTTATAACCATTTGGATAGCTTTGTCCTGTAGAGCCAACTTTAATGATATTTTGCTTTGTTGCTTGGTCGTTGGATTTATTATCACAACCAATTAAGGCTAGACTGGTTAATAAAATAGCGGATAATAACGTACTTATTTTTTTCATGCTTTATTACTCCTTTGTTTCCATTGGGTATAGCTTTTATGGTTTAAGATTTTTTCAAAATAGAAGGTCGTATGATCGGGCGTTAAATCTGCTTGCCCTATTTTTTTATAACCTTTATTTATATAAGTTTGTACAAGCCATGGATGATTTGCTGCGGTACCTAAGGTCACAGCGGGTAATTTGAGTTGATTAATCAGGATTTGCTGTTCAACAAAATTCCATAATGTATTTCCATACCCTTTACCCTTATATTGAGGATCGGTTGCAAACCAACCTAAATGCGGTAACCCATAAGGTCCAGGATTATTTCCCCATGGAAAGCGAATACTTAACGTGGATAGTAACTGTCCCTCTTTCTCAAATAGATACACCGCATTAGATTCAAGATGCTCAGCAATTTGTGATTGATTGGCGGTTGCAGCTGCAAAATGAATGCCTAATTTAGTCGTGGCATGATAAGCACGATGTAATAGTGTTTGATAAGCTGGAATGTCATTATGAGTCATTAAGCGAAAACTCATGCTAACACTCCACAATGATCAGCATATTTAATCACTTGTTCTACTTTTTCAGGAGCAGAGCCGATATAGTTAATAGGATCAAGCCAAGCATCAAGTTCAGATTCGGTAAACTCGTTGTTCAAGTTGGGATCTTCTAATAGGATGTCTTTAAATGGTCGATTTTGTTCAAATGCTTTCATTGCACTTTGGTAAACTAAATGGTGCGCAGTCTGTTTGCCTAATCGTTTACCTATTTCAAACATGACTTTTTCAGACAGCAGTAAGCCATTTTGTAGTTGTAAATTAGTTATCATGCGATCAGCGTTAACTTTTAGACCTTTTAGTACAGTTAATGCGATTTGTAATTGGGCTGAAATATAAAGGTTTATTTCAGGTAGTGCTATCCACTCTGCTCGCCAGCTCATGGCATCACGCTCATGTTCAACTTTCATTGATTCATGAATTAACGCAACACTTTTTAAAAGTGGTGCCGTTAGGCTAGCTAATCCTTCTAATGCTGCTGGATTGCGTTTATGTGGCATGGTTGTTGATCCAATTTTTCCTTCAGAAAAAGGCTCTTCGATTTCGTTAATTTCGGTACGCATTAAGTTGTAAAATTCATTCCCAATTTTTCCTAATGTGCCACTGATTAGTGCTATTACCGATGAGTATTCAGAAAAACGGTCTCGTGCCGCTTGCCAGCCAATGTTAGGGGTATTAAGCCCGAGTAAAGTTAAAGCGCGTGATTCAACTTGTGGTCCTAATTTGCCTATTGATGCATAAGTACAAATTGCTCCACTAATATTGCCGACTAATACCCGTTGTTTGATTTCGGTTAAACGTTGTAAGTGTCGAATAAATTCATCTAGCCACACCGCAAGTTTAAATCCAAAAGTTGTAGGTAGTGCTTGCATGCCATGAGTTCGCCCAACCATAGGTAAATATTGGTACTGTTTGGCTAAACGTTTTAGCTCAAGTGCCACCCGTTTAGTGTCTCGCTCAATGACAGTAAAAGACTGTTTTAATTGTAAAACGGTTGCTGTGTCGACAATATCTTGTGTGGTTGCACCGTAATGGATATATTGGCCTGCCTCGCCAACTTGTTTTTGTAGTGCATTAATTGTCGACATTAATGAGTGCTTCGCTTTTGCTGCTTCTTCAGCAATTTGATCAATTGATAGTTTTGAAGCATCGGCATTAGCAATGATTGAGTTGGCCGCTTCAATTGGAATAACACCTAGCTCGCCTTCAGCTTTGGCTAAAGCAACTTCGACATCCACTTGCCTTTTCAAACGATTTGTTTCCGACCAAATAGAACGCATTTCACTAGTGCCGAAGTTATTTCCCAAAATTAAAAAATCCAAAACATGTGACGCCACGACATTACCCTTAATCATTGTTATTACGTTATTAAACAATTATTAGTAATTATTGAGTTATCGTCTAATAATCAGTTTGTATATAGATATAACTAAATAGAATAAATGCATGAAATAGTTTATAAGAAAGCGGTTTTTTGCGCTAAATAATGCTAGTTTATTAAGCTATGTTTTGTATAAAAAACAATCAAAAAACTTCAATAAAATCAATGGGTTTTCTGAATGATTTTTAAAGGTAGGATGATGTTGAATGTAAACGGATAAATAGAAACACTCACCATTGGAGTGCCTCTAGTGTTAGAGTATAAAAAGCCGCGCTAATAATCTATTTGCTTATTAGCGGTATTAAAGCACTTCTACAATGGATTCACAAAGCCTAGACATGTTATCTAATGTCATCCCTGCTACATTAATCCGTCCTGAATTAACAATGTATATGCCATAATCGTCACGCAATTTAAGTACTTGTTCTTCATTTAAACCACTGAACGAGAACATACCATTTTGTTTAGCAATAAAACTAAAATCTTGATTTGCCCCTTTGTCTTGCAGTGTTTTGACAAATAATTGACGCATGCGGTGAATGCGTTGGCGCATATTAGTTAGTTCGTCAATCCATTCTTCTTTTAATTCCTCATTATTTAAAATATAAGAAACAATTTTAGCGCCATGTGCCGGTGGGTTAGAATAATTGGCTCGAATAATGGTTTTGACTTGGCTAAAGGCGCGCTCGGCAATTTCAGTATTTGCGGCAATGAGCGTGAAGGCTCCAACGCGCTCGTTATATAAGCCGAAATTTTTAGAATATGAGCTAGCAATAAGGAGTTCAGGGTGATGATTAGCAAATAATCGTAGTCCATAGACGTCTTCTTCTATACCTTGCCCCAAGCCTTGATAAGCTAAGTCAAATAGGGGTAACCAACCATTTTTTATGGCTAAATCTGAGATGGCTTGCCACTGTTCTGGTGTTGGATCGATGCCTGTTGGGTTATGACAGCAACCGTGGAATAATACTGCTTCGCCAGCGGCAACTTGGTTTAAGCTATTTATCAGGGCATCAAAGTCAAGTGTGTGTGTTTGTGCATTGTAATAATGGTATTCGCGCACTTCAAGGCCAGCAGTTTGAAATACACTACGATGATTGGGCCAAGTCGGATTGCTGACCCAAACACGTTTTACTTTGGTTCGGCGAGCTAAAAAATCTGCCATTATACGTAAAGCGCCAGTACCGCCAGGTGCTTGTGCTGTTCTTGCTCGTTCGTTTTCAGATCCAAAAAGCAAAATTTGCGTTACAGTATTGAATGCTTTAATACCATCAATAGGTGAGTAGCTTTTGGTGGTTTCGTCATTTAATAAAAAATGTTCCGCTTTTTTTACACTTTCTAAAATAGGTGTTTGGGTTGTTTCGTCTTTATAAACACCGACACTTAAATTAATTTTATTGGTGCGTTCATCTCTATTATAAAGATCGGCCAGTCCTAAAATAGGATCTGCCGGCGCTGCTGTTAAATATTCAAACATAATTCACCTATCTGATCTAATGACATTTAACGCATTATATACACATTATTTTATAAGATACAATTTTGATAGCATTTACGATTGCTATTGATATAGACATATATTGCGCTATTGTTGAGCGGTATTAGCTTAACAAGTAACAATTAGTTTACTTAAAAAAGTGGTTAAATCATGAGCTAGAATGGTGAATTGACCTGTAATTAGATCTTCTTTTACCACTTCGCCAGTTAAATTATTTATTGCAATAATTTCGGTATTTTCATCTGTTGATGCGATAAAAGTCGTTGGTGTTCGTTTTAATTTTTTTTGTTGGGATAAATGGGCTATTAAATTTTGCTCTAAATTGGAAAAATCATCATCATTCCATGCTTGGATTAAGGTTAAGTGGATGTTATGCAATTTAGCCGTCATATTGGCTGCATATTGTGTACCATAGAATATATGTGCGTTAGGATGTAAAGTAATGCCAACAATTTGCTCAGCAATAGCAAGATCTCTTGGTGGCTTTAATAAAAAGGGTTGCCAAAATACGGTGAGATTTTCAGTTTTTAAAATACAAGGCGAAGGTATAGCATGCAGTTCTTCACTTTGCGGTGCGTAACTGAATTGGTTAACCCAGCGAGCGGTAAAATTAAGCAAGGCGATTTTATCGGTAGTGTTCATAAACAACCCTATTTGGTATTTAAATTATTATCTAA
>NZ_LZGZ01000325.1:0-3866 GCF_001690515.1 Gilliamella sp. Fer4-1
CAATATTACAAAAAAAGATTTAGACAAGCTCTATGCTTCTTATGATGGTTTAATCAGTCAATGTGCAGATTGGTTAGAAAAAAACTGGAATAATCGGCAAAAGCAAGAATGGGAAACCTATATTGCTAATGGTGAATCAATAGATTGGCTTGAGACATGTAAAGAGTTTGTTGGTGGTATCTGGACGACGTTAAAAGACATTTGGAATTTAGTGTGTAAATTATTTGATATATTTTGCCATCCTTTAGAAAATGCAAAAAAACTGAAACAACTTATCGGTGATGGCGCTGAAAAGTTAATTCAAATGTATGATGAATATAAAGATGAAATTGGTGATATGTTAATGATGCTTAAAGATGAAGCCATGCTATTTATCTTTTTTAATGCAACTTGGTGTCTTTTCAAATTGTTAACCCCCCAACAATTAGCTAACTTTAGTGCCAAAATTGTAGGGCAGGTATTAACCGAAGTGATTATTGCTATTATTTTACCGGGCGCAGTTCTAAAAAAAGGATTTGATATAGCAATGAACTTTGCTTAATAAGAAGGATTATAATAATGGGGAAAAATATAGTAAGCACATCATCTAAAGAGCTTATCAAAGCGCTAGAAGAGTTAACCGACATCGCTAAGCAAGCATGTAAAAAACATGTTAAAGATAACCATGAAATAATTCACAGTGGTGGCGTGGATTTTAATGCACACAAAACGGCAACCACCCATAGCACTGCAACGGGTGTAACTGAACATGGCAGCGTTGCTTCATCGGGGGGTAATCCACAGACAAAAATAGAAAATGCATCGTCACATATCACCGACACTCCAGAGGCCGGTAAAAATGCCAAAGGGCAGGCGGTTTCTTCTGATAAACAGACGCCTCATGATGGTGACCCCATATCGTTATTAACTGGCGAAGAGCTATTATCGGTTGAAGATGGTCACTTAACGGGTATCGTGCCTTTTATTTGGCAACGTTTTTATCGTACCAGTGCTGTTGAATTACAGCAAGGATTGGGCTATGGCTGGTCGCACTTTTTAAGTCAACATTTGGTATTTAACAACGATAGCATCACATGGTTAGACCATGAAAATCGCCAAGTTAGCTTTCCCTATCCAACCGAAAAATACACACAGAGATTAAATAGCTTATCAGAAGCCATGTTGTGTCAAGGTGAACAAGATAATGAGTTTATCATTGTTCAATCTAATCAACCTTTTTTAGTGTTTAAACGTGCAAAAGAGGAGACAACGGCTTGTTTGAAACGCATTATAGACAAGCATAACAATGCCATTAAGGTTATTTATAACGCCAATCGGCTACCTTCTGTCATTTTATCACCCGCAGAGCAACCAACGCGCAAGTTAGTCTTTATTTATGAAAATGAAATAGACGCAGCGACTAATGAAAATAACCCAAGCACCCCGAATACTAATATAAATTTAATCCAACAAGTTGAATTACACACCCGAGTCGCACAAGAGTGGCAGCGTGTTTCGGTGTTAGCAAAGTACACTTATAACACGCTTCACCAACTTGTTGCGGTGACGAATGCCGCAAATGAGACCGAGCACTATACTTATGATGATAAGCATGTTATTCAATCACGAATCATGGCGGGTGGGGCAACCTTTTATTGGGCATGGCAAAATGAAGGTAAGCAGGCACGCTGTTTACGGCAGTGGGCGAACTTTCCTCAATTGGATAGTCAGTATCAATGGAATGATGAAGAAAACAGTGTCACGATAATCCACCAAGATGGCAGTAAAAGTTATTATAAGCATAATACCCATGGTAAATTAATCCAAAAAATATCTGCGGCGGGTCATGTACAAAGCTACGAATATAATGATAAAGGGCAACTGACAGCTGAAATTGATGGCGAAGGTCATATTACCTATTATGATTATTCCCCCATCACTGGCGCGTTAGATACCATCACTTATCCCGATGGGCATAGTGTTCATTATGACTACTTGCATGGGGAAATTTATACCCTCACTCAGGGTGATAAAGAGACTTACCAACAATGGCGTTTTCGGCGTGATAGCCAAGGGAACTTACTGGAGCTAATCGACCCTCAAGAGCGCAGCACGGTATATCAATATAATGCTCAAGGTAAGCCCATTTTTATTCAATATCCTGACCAGAGTCACCAACGTTTAGTTTGGTCAGAGCAAGGGGAATTATTAGAGGATAACTCTTCAATTCAAGGTTTACGCCAATTTGGCTATGATGCTATTGGTCGCTTAGAATGGGAAAAACAACAAAACGGCAGTACCACACACTACCGTTATGATGCGTTAAATCGAATTACCCAAATTATCTTACCCAATAACACCACCCGTGAGTATCGGTATAATGCTTATGGTAAAGTGATTTGGTTTAAAGATGAAATGGGCAAAATCACCCAATATGATTACGCCGCGCCGTTACACCTACTCACCCAATTACACCAACCTAATGGTGAAAAACTGGCTTTCCAATACGATAATGGACATTTACAGATTAGCCAAATCACCAATCAAAAAGGGGAGCATTATCAATTTCGTTACACAGCTGATGGATTATTAAGTGAAGAAATTGGTTTTGATAATATAAAAACCACGTACCATTATAATAAAAACAACCAACTTATTGCCCGTTGTGAATACGGAGATGAACATCAATCTGAGCCATTTATTACCCGATATGAGCGTGACAGCCTTGGGCGATTAATTCAAAAAATATTACCGGATGGAAATATTGAGCACTATGAATATGATACTATCGGTCGCTTGATAGCGGTAAAAGATAACGAGAATGTGTTAGGTTGGGAATATAACAAAAGTAATCAACTCACAGCCGAGCACCAAAACTGGGCGACTATCCGCCATCGCTACGATGAAAACACCGGCTTACTCAATGGCACTAAACTGCCCGATGGGCAATGGTTAGAATATCATTACAATCAGGGTCAGCTACTGGGAATGACACTCGACCACCAGCCATTAGCCGCTTTCCGTTGGGATAAACAAGGGCGAGAGTGTGAACGTCGTCAGGGTAATGGGCTGGTTAACCGTTATGATTATGATAATTTAAGCCGATTAACTCACCATCAAATTTTTCATGGTTTTGATTTTGATTCACAGCGTAGCCCAACGCCTCTGTGGCAACAAGATTATGGTTATCAGGCGGATAATCAACTTAGCCAAATTCGAGGAAATGCAGCCAGAGAATATCAATACGATGCCATAGGTCAGTTAACTTCGGAGGGTAAGCCTGAACATCATCAAACGCATCACGCTCAGCCCTTAGCGATGTTACACTATGATGCTACGGGCAACTTGCTGAGTGACTCCAAAACCCATATTGCCAAAGGCAATCGCCTAACGTTTTTTGGTGATAAACACTTTGAGTATGACCGCTTTGGAAACCTGATTGCGGAAAAAAGCGGAAAAAAACACCGTCTAGTTACCCACTATGAATACGACTGCCGGCATCGACTTATCAAAGTGATTAAACCGACAGGGCTTATCATCACTTATACTTATGATGCTTTTAACCGTCGTACTAGCAAAACAGTGGAGGGTAAAACCACCGAATTTATCTGGCAAGACCATAAATTAATAGCAGAATGTGCCGATAACGATAAATTCTGGCGAAGTTATATTTATGAACCCGATAGCCATCGACCACTAGCCCAAATCCTTGGAAAAGCAGGACAGTCAGAAAAGTTAAAAACCTATTGGTATCAAAATAACTACTTAGGTACGCCTCATCGTCTTACAGACAGCCTTGGCGAAACTGTTTATGAATGCGAATACAGCGCCTATGGCGAAATCATCCATGAACATTGGCCACAAGCTGAAAATAATATTAAACCCAT
>NZ_LZGZ01000326.1:0-1380 GCF_001690515.1 Gilliamella sp. Fer4-1
TATCATTAAGATAATTACAGTCTACTATTTGGGCAAGGCTCAATTACATTATGAGTGAAAACGCTATTTTCAAGCTTGATAAAAAATATACATCTTTTCTATTTAAAGCGATAGAAGCAGCAAAGAAAAGTGAATTTGTGATCAAACACAAATACGATATCGATCATTTTTATATATCTTTTAGTCACCATATAAAGATAAATAATGGAGCCAAATGTTACACAATACGGTTTTATTCAGAAGAAGTAACACAAAATAATTGGATGGATATTGGTGCAGGAGGAATAGTAATAGATGATATTAATGTTGATATAGACATGGATTCAGGAGAAGTTATTTCCATTTATGCAAGCCGTTAATATAAAAAAGATTTTATAAAAACTAACCAATGTACTATAAAAATATTATATTAAACAATGCATTGATAAATTGAATGGGTTATGGTAGAAAGACACAACACAACCATAGTTCAGTCGGTAGAACGGCGGACTGTTAATCCGTATGTCACAGGTTCAAGTCCTGTTGGAGGAGCCAATTTCCGAATCCCTATAGCCTGTTTATAGCGGGTATTTTTTTATCTTAAAATACCCACTTATTTATTTCGTTGTTACAACAAATACGCTTAAAACCACGTTTTTTGGGATATGTATTTTATTTTTTAATCTTCTTATCAAATTAATGAGTTGCTAAAAGAAATTTAAATGATCACAATTGGATTGAATATTATCATTGTAGTTATTTTTAAATGTTAAGTAAAATCAATTTGATAAATGAAAGGTTTTTATAGTAAAAAATGTTCCTATAATATTGCAAGGACAATATAGCAGCAGCCCTTTCACCGCGCTAGAATGCGTCGACAACTAAGCAAGGTTAGCACGGCAAGTATGGATGTTTGGTGAGTTTGGGCTTTGTTAGGAATAAATTTGAACATCTGAGCAAAGTGAAGAAGGCATCAAAGAGGCGAGTATCAGGATGATATGAGTAAATATATGTCGGCCATATTCTGTAGCCAAAGTGAGGGGTGTTAAGGAATTTGCTAATTTCCTAACTCGACCGTTGTCACTGTTGCTATTGGTTCCACTACAAAAAACTCAACATGTCCGAAACCCAATCACACAAATTATAGTCAAATACTGTTACCCAAACCCGAAAACCATAAAAACAGTCAGGTGCGTATTGATTTTATTATGTTTTTACCTTGTTGTTTTTTACAAAAATCAAAAAAATTTCAATCCCTTAAAGCTTTCTCCAAAGCTTAATATGTTTTTTTTACATTCCTTTACAAAAAATCACAAAAAAAACTAGCCAAGCTTTTTTTTAACATTATAATTTTAACGGTAAAAATTAAATTAGCTTTTTTACAGGCTAATAATCATAAAA
>NZ_LZGZ01000327.1:0-22536 GCF_001690515.1 Gilliamella sp. Fer4-1
TAGGTAAGATTTGTATATTTTTTCTTTATTGGTCGCGAAATTACTTTTCCATCTACTGAGCTTTTTATGCATCCTTGTTCAAAACCTGATTTAACACTAATAGATATCGGTTCATAACCTGAAAACAATGATGCAATTGAATCCAAAATATTTGTTTTACCTATCCCGTTTTCACCGCAAATAATATTTAAGTTGGGGTCAAAACTATCTAACGACAAGCTAGATATACCGCCAACATTTTCTATTTTTAGTGATTCAATTTTCATTGCATTATCCTGTTTATTTTTATCGTCAGAATAATAGCATAATATTTCGATAAGTTGATCATTAAATGATCTCTTAAAGGTGATGGATTTTTTCATATTATTAATAAACCAAGAAGAAATTAGAGGGTTAATCCGACAATAGAATCCGCATAAGACATAGCTGAGTCATAGTCATCTTGTGAAATGATATCTTTATCGTTAGTAGGAAATTTCGCTTCCATGGCTTCTTGAAAAGCGGTCATTGACATGTTCCATGCGTCAAATTCACTCATCCCCAAATGAGCAACTGCCATATAAACAAATTTTTTGGCATGAAATTCATTGCTATAGCTTGCATCTTCGCTAGTTTTTTTAGGCGAAACATCACCGATTAAGCCGTGCTTTAACAAATGCTGAGATAGAATCAATTTATCTTCAACAGGTATTGCCGCCTCAATATTAACCAACTTGTCTTCGCCTTTGAGATAACCAGTAATAACAGAACAATCCGTTGTACAACAAGCCTCAAGTATTTTGTCAGCGCATTCTATAACGGATGTGAAATTGTCATTATTTATTTCGCCAAAAATTATAGAAAAAATCTCAACTATTTCATCTGGTTTACCAATCTTTGTCATGTTAAAAAAAGACGGGATAAATAAATAATCAGTTTCTTTATGATGAATTATAAATTCCCCAATGTCCTTTATTACTGGTTTCATTCTACGTCCTTTTTGGTGGAATAACTGTTCTAGTCACGTTATTTGCGCTAGTACCCTCAATAGACCATGTGCATACATCATCATACGGGTATTCTTCGGTTAATGAGGACAACAAATAGCACCCCTCGATCACTCTGTTAATAGTTGGATTGACAATTTTAATCCAAGCATATGGTTGCCCGTCAGTGTCCTGTGATGGGCTTTCAATGTGATCTAATAAGGCACTTTGATTCTGGATGTCATCACCTCGAGAAATACCGTCAAATGACACTGTCTTTTCCTTGGTTGTAACCATTGATTCAGTTGTACCATCTTCGGATGTATCGGCTGTAACATCAATTGTGTTCCAATTCACGCCTCGTGACTTACCCCGAATCATTCCCAACCGCTTATAATCCGCATCATTTGGTTTTTTGTCTGGATTACCGATTGAATAATAAACACCGACCTTTCGACCAGTTCCTGCATTGCTTTTAGCCATAATGTACCTCTTATCTTGATATAATCATTTGAGCAGTAAATTCGAAAATAAACCGCCCTTCTTCTGTGTTTGATTGCGTTATTCCGCCGATTGGGTTCATTGAAATAACATTATTAGATTCAAAATCATCTAGCATAAACTGCCTGATTTCATCCGCTCTATCATTAACTGCTACAATATTCGAATCATTAATCGCTGAAATAATTACAATCCTAAAATAATCTCGTGTTACTGCTTCGCTGGCATTACCTCCGCCAGCAGGGACGATCACAATATATCTATTGGATTTTGTATTTTTTACTTCAACCCACTTCCGAAATTGTAAGATGTAATCATCAAGTAAATTATGTGAATTTAGCCAGTCTTTGATTGAGTTATATGTATCAGAAATCATATTTTGTAACCATCTTTAATAACTTGCTCAATAGCCTGCTTTCCGTCCCTTTCAAAACCCTTTTCAACAAAGTGAGGTTCTGCGTTGGGAGACCAATAATCCCCCTGAGATTTCTTACCGGTACGCTTACCTTTTGCTGTACCTTTGGCATTGTTAACAAATGCTGCGTAATTAGCAGTATAACCAACTCGACCAGTCCAGCCTTTTGGTATTGGTTTTAGTTCTCTATACTGCGAATTAATTAGCGTTGAAGTGTCTCTAGGTGTGATTGGAGCTACAAAAGACATACCAACAATCATAATTTGCTGGATAATTCTTTGAGTTCTGATGTTGGCAATTTCATTAGTTATCTTTTGAATATTTCTGTTCACCTTTGAAACGCCTTTAACTACCATTATGTAACTACCTCGTAATCTGGGATTTCACCAAAAACGCTCATGTCATATTCAAGCACAAACTTCACTTGTTCAGCGTTTGAGGCTTCTAACTGTAATGAAGTTTTATCGCCTTTTACTATGAAGTCACCCTGCTTAATTCGATTGTCTTCGGTGTAAAAAGTTGTTTTTCTTACCCTTTCAACCCCTAAGGAATCAATGTAAGCACCTAATGCGTTTGGCGCTTCATCTTTCCATGTGCATTTCACCAAATAAGGTTGACCATAAGTATCAACATTGTTTTCTCCGTCGTATCCCATGTGAGGATATACGGTTGCAACATTTGTATAGCTCCAATTCGCTGTATTACTCATCCCTACCTCCAACAACTAAAAAAAATGATTTTTTTGAGCAAGAAATATCTAGACAATCAGTACAGCCGTGGACATCAAGATTTTTTAGCAATGAGTACATGGACTTAAAACCCACGTCATCATATTTAAATGATCTTGACGCGCCACTTGGTGCTGATTGTGTGGCAATTTTTCTTGCTCCTTGCATTTGAGCGAGCAAACACGCGGAATAAATCAGTATTAAAAGCTGGTCGGCTTCTGAATAACCATGAGCTACCAAGCAATCACTGATAGAATTAACTTTTTTGAGAATAGCGTTAATAACGATACTTGGCACAGAGTAACCAAGCTCCGATAACATTTGATTAACGTCCTCTGCGGTTATCTGTACCGTCATCTCTATTCTCCTAATTTAGCAAGAGCCACGTTATAAATGCGCTTAGCGAAATCAGCTTTAACCTCGCCTTTCTCTTGAGTTACATCCAAATTATTTGCTTCGACAAACTCTTTTAGTCCATCAACAGTCAACTTGCTAAGGTCAACATCTTTATCTTCTATTTTTAGAATTAAAAGAGTTTCTGAGGGTGTGATTTTAATATCCTCAATAACAATTACACGCCCAACAAACGCTGGCGGTATATCCTTGACCTCAAACTCATGCCCGATAGGTAGTTCAGCCACTGCACCATCAATGCTGCCGAAACAGCCGCGTTTAGTTACTCGTAATTTCATCAATTACCCCCTTGCATTAAACACTTTGCTTTTGCCGTTAAAGTCTCGTTTGATTTGTAAACCAAATGCCGACCAAACCAATGTTTGATAATTATCATGTGGGTTGATTCGCTGCTTCATGAATGAACCAATTGGTGCTGCAATACGTGTTTTGATGTATTGAGCGTTACGAACGTAACCAATAAAGTGATTGCCTTTTAACTCAAATGTTTTGGTGAATGAACCAATGTGCGCTGAGTAACGTAAAATATAGTCTTTTACTGTCCCCTCTTTAAATCCATTTGAATTAGAGTAAGGAAGATTTAAACGGCGCTCAATTTCAGGAGAGATAAAGACTTTTAATTGTTCTGACACTAAATTGGCATCAAGAATGACTACAAAGTCTTTTGTGAAGAAATTAATAATATCGTCGTTACTTGTTGAGGTAGAAGTTAAATCAATATTTAAACCAGACGCACTTAAATCCACTTGATTTGTATGTGGATGATTAGTGATACCTTTACCCTCAAAGTTTTGTACTTTGATTTTTTCATCACCCGTTAAAATGTATTGCGCCATATCTTGGCGTAATGCTGCAACTGCCGCTTCTTGGTCATCTGACATTGCGTCGATGTTTTCAGTTTGCAAGCCTAACCATTCACGCCATTCACGAGCATAGCCTGTTTTAAAAATTGGCACAGGGTCGCCGTAATGGTCATAAACAACCTTATCTAGCGTTTCTGGCTCTTGCCCTGACATTGAACGATTAACATACCCTGCATCGCTTGAAACGCGATATAGCGCCGCTGTTTTACCAATAGAGATCGGCGTACCTAACGATAATAAATCATCAAGCAACGGTGCGCCCTCATCATCGCGAATAACGCGTGTAGTTATGTTGTCCACTTCACGCCAGTAATCTTGAGTTAAAATCGCTGCCTGATTTGCCTGAATCGCATTGCCGTGCATTGCTCCCATTTGATTTTGGGCATTATTAAAAATCTGTCGGCTAGCGTTTAGTTGATTCCACGCCTCTTTTACTTGAGTGGAGTTGGTAATTAATTTTTTAGTAAAAATAATTTTTTCGTTCTTCATTATCGCTCCTTAAGCTTTACGAACTCGAATCTGTTCGGCAGTTGCGCCTACGGTGTATTTTTCAAAGGCATAGAAAAGCACTGCGTCATTACCACTAGCTTTTTTCAATGTGCCATCGCCGTTAGATGTTAATTTGTCACCAACGGCTAAATTTTCCTCTGCTTTCACTAAAACATGGTAAGTAACATCATCTTCACAAATAATGGCAATACCCGTTGTGTCGCTTGGAACATCTTCTCGGATATCGTGGCCGCCTAAATAGTCATTTGTAATAACCAATGCTTGCGTTTGTTCACCTGCTGTCGAATGCTTCATTAATTTATTGTTAACTACAGCAACTAAAGAGCATGGCGCGATTGATTCGCCCGTTCTTAAGTCAATTGTTTGCGGGTCGTTTTTACGTGCTGGACCGCCAATCACGGTTTTAAATCGAATCATTACTCTGGAGCCTCCATATTTAATAGTGAATTATCTGAATTATTAGCAAAACCACCGCTAATAGGCGCTGTTTTAACGCACTGTGCGTATAAGGCATCTAATGGCTCACCAGATAGCGCATTGACTGCGGTTTGTGTCATGTTGAACTTGTTTTTTACTGCTTCTCGCTTAACTGAGAGTTCTTTTTCTGTGTTGGCATTTACTGCTAATTCCAGACTTGAAACCTTATTCATCAATGCTTTTGCCCATGCTGGCGCATCTTCGGCATTAGTTGCATTTTTCTTTTCCTGTTCAGCTTTTTTCTTTTCTTCTTCCTCAGAAGTTTTCTTTTTTTCAATTGCTTCTTTGGTTGTTTGCTCGTTATAAGCTTTTAACAGTTGCTCATCTGATAAGCCGTCGGTTTTTACACCTGCGGCATTTAGAGCTAGTAAGATTTTTTCTTTCATTGAGTCTTCTTCCTCTTTTTGATTAAATTTAAATACGCTTAAAACCTCTTTAATGGTTTTACTAATTACATTGCTTATTGAATCTTCCGAGCACTCAGCAAGACTAGCGTTTTCAAGCGGTGATTTTTCACCCTTTGAGTTAACAAAGATACCCACCCCGTCCTCAGGGGTTGCTGCGCCCTGTTTATCGGGCAGAATAGCAACATGATCAAAGTTCATGTTTCGAGCTATTGCAGAGTATCGCTTGCCTTTTGACGTACCTGATTTGTTATCTGGCGTGTAAGTAAGCCCTGTTGATACATGAATTGGCGTGGTGTTTTTTCCGCTCATCATGTCGTCAAGCCGATTTACTAATAATCGACCTTTTTCGGTGCTTTCTGCGAATTTCCTATCAATGTAGGCGTCCATCAGCACTTTATCGTTAGATTTGCGAACATTTCGCCCCCAAGCACCTATGTAGTAATTGTTGATAGCCTGCGGATTTAACGCCGAAACATTCTCGTTATTTATTCGCGGATGATCTAATGGCATTAAATTGTCATTCAATGTCATGTACGATTTATTAATTTCATCTGCCGGATAGAAAATGCCATTCATGACAATATCATCCACGATAGGGACCACATCATTGATAACAATGTGCTCTTTACCGTCGATGATTTGCGTTGATATTTTGGATTTACTATTAACGACAGATAAAACATTTACACTTTTAAGTGTCATGCTTTACCTCGAGTGAATTTTAGATATAAAAAAACCGCCAGAGGGCGGTTCAGTGAATTAATTACTCATTCCTTATAACAAACAGAGATTCAGCAAAACTCGCTAACATGCGCCTTTCCGTTTTGTCGGCAGCTTGGTCGATAATTTGTTGCAATTGTTCCTCTGCGTCATCAGGAAGTGGCTCGGTGTTAATCAGTTTAGTTGCTTGCTCAACTAATAAATCAAACTTATTCATTTAATGCCCTTATCTAACGATTGGAAAAATTTAAATAGTTCTGCATGTAGTCTTTTTTTAGCTTCTATGCGATTTTCAATATACAACGAAAACGCCTCAGCGACAAATTCTCGTTTGTTACGTTGAGCATACTTACTAATTGCGTGCGCCCAACCTCGTCCCCACAATTTCTTAATGATATTATCAATTTCTTCCTGGTGTTGATAATGTAATGCGTGTCCCATCTCATGAGCATAAACGCCTCTTGGAGTTGATACCGCTATCCACGGGATGTAATCCATTTCATGAATTATTTTAGCTAATTCTTCGTTATTAGTCTGACCAATCATATTTATAGAGCTTCGTTTATATCCATTTGCTTTACTTTTTAAATCCTCTTCTAACAACGCTTTTTTATCAACGCTATCAGATGTAATAAGCAATGCATTAGCTTTATGTGAATAAGCAGCCAACATCTCTTTTGGAGATTCTGGATATTTATAAATATCACCTGTTATTGTTCCTGCATACCTAAATTTAGGTAGGTTAAATCGTTCTTGAATTTCCGATACCAATTTCAAGCATGGTGCTAACTCTTTGGTATCAATATCCTGTGGTAGGTTTGAGGTTTCAGTAATGTGTTTCCTTGCCCATTCATTAGCATCTTCAACAGAATTTAAACTTTGTTGTTTCGATCTGTTTTGCTCACGCCAGTCATCAGATTCTTTTAATAATCTATCAATACTAGCTTGATTATAGGGTTCACCTTTTTCATTAAGCAGTACCGTTACTTGAGCGCAATAACAATTAAATCGGTTGCCATTCTCTTCATACCAATCTGCCACTTGCTCAACAGTATAAACCTTACCGTGCCTATCGACATGTGTTGACCTAGAATTAGGCTTTAAAGCAGACATATGTAACAAGCCTGTTTTTAACCCTAACTCTTCTTGCGTTCGTTTAGTTTCATCCCACGTTGCTTGACGAAGAGCGCCTACTTGTTCAGTCTGCGCTATGGTTTTAGCTCTGCTATATGAAACATCAATACGCTTACTGATAATATCGGCCGTTTCTCGTGGGTTAATCCCTCGGGCTACAGCGCTACTTAAAACCGTACCTAAATCACTTTTTAGATTATCCGCAAGCCCTTTCCAGTCGTTGAATGTTGCTGTATATGCAAGCCCGATTCGGCGAATGTAAGCATCACTAAATAACAGTGATTCCAGTGATGTAGCTTGTGAATAAAGTGGTGATTGAGTGGATAGATTATGAAAAGTGCGATTAGTCCCCATTTGATACATATCAGCAACAAACTTACCTGCCCAAAACTTCTCAATACCGCCATCAATTAAGTTTTCATCAACAATTTCTTGAATGCGAGTTAACACCCTAGCAAGTTGATTGCCGTCAATAGTGTAATTAACACTAGCATTAACGACATAGAGTGTATTATCAACGAATATCGCTGTTTTAATCGGCTCTTTAGCATAGTAGCCTAAGCTTAATTCGATATGCTCAATAATTGATTGTTTGATTGTTTTGTAGCGTTTTTGTATTTCGCTACGCATTTGGAGAATTTGTTTGTTGGTGAGTGTAGGGTTGTTTTTACTTTTCGGCAGTAGCGGATTCTTTGGAATCGGCTTTATTATCTTCGGTCTTTTCAATATCGATATCCTCCAGATCAGGATCGGGTTCATAACCGCCTGCCTCTCGTATTTCATTTGGCGTAAACACTGGAATACCCATTGATTGTTGCGCTTTAACATTAACGTCTGACATTTTGAGCATGACATCAATTCGGTCAGCTTGACTTGGGGCTAATAAATCGGACCATTTCAATGTCAATGTGCCATTTTTTAACGGTTCAATAACTCTCAATTTGATAAATTGGTTAACCAGATTTTTAATTAATGCTGTTAAAAACCCGTTACGTCGTGACATGCCGCGTTTTGCGTAATCGTCCTTATCCTCATCCGAGGCTAACCGCCCAGTTTGTTGACCAAAAATAATGGTAAATGGCATTCTCACCGACGCAGCAAAACTATTCGCTGAAACTGTCCAACCCGAACTTGGGTCGGCTGGTGAAACCGATAATATGTTAGCTGTAGCACCCGATGTAATTAGCGCACTATCCGTGCCAGAGTTTAACAATTCTATTTGTTTATTTAACGCATCAGCCGGTTGTTCAAAGCCTCGTCTGCGCAACTCTCGCTCTAGCTCGCTCATATCGGTATCTACATCAAAATTAACATGAACTTGGCGGCTAGCATTTTTAAGGAATCCCTCGGCACTACCGCCCGAGTATTTCATCATGTCGATTAAATCGTTATAACCAACTTCAAGCTGTGATTCGCCATCATCCATTGAATTAATCACAGATGTCTCATTTAGAATGATTACGCGGTCTGGATGTATCCTGCGCGATAAATTAGGTTTACCAGGGTTATTGCCGATAGATGTTTCATTGAATTGATACATCGTAACCTGCCCGTAGTTTTCGTCAGATTCATCATTATTCCACTCGCACGCAGTGAGTTGCTCCTCCCATGCAGGAATAATTTTAACGATAGCATCAACTGGATTTAATCTATTCATTACATAAACGTCAACTGGCTCATCCCATTTTTTACCATCGCGCAATTGAATAATTAACCCAGCATAACGTCCCACTATTCCGCGTTTGTCCGCCTCAATAATTGACGTCCACAACTTATCGTTGAACAAATCAGTTACAGTTTTTTCCCACGCAGTTAGTTTTGTATCCTGCTCTCGAATATCACCGTCAATGAATTTTGGGTAATCCATCCAGCAAATATCACTCAATCGCTCAACAAAACCACGCGCCGCACTATTTCTTTTGTAGAGTTTATAATAATCACTAAAAGTTAGGTTTTCAGGATAGCCAAATTCGCGATCGATGTATGCCCGTTTGCTGTTATTCATCAACCCGTGTGACGCATATGCTAACCGTTGTCGTTGCACATCTCGGTGACTGTTAATCGCCATTTGCGCGCTATTTAACAGTTGTTCATCCGTTAATTTTGTATAACTCATTATTACCTCATGAATAGCCCTGCTGTTCGTTTATGTTTAATGTAACCATCCAGCGAATAACGTATCGCATCCCAACAATGATTGTTTTTATCCTCAATGATTGGCAGCACTTCATTAGTCACGCGATCAGTTTTATAGCTATATAACCGCGCTTCAGTTGCGGTGTGTTTGCATCGAGGATGAATAATAATTTTTTTAAAGCCTCGTAGATACGCGATACCGTCCTCGACGCTACCCTGCCATTTTTTCGCTGCTGAAATACTGAAACCCTTGCGTTTGATGTGGCTAATAGTTTCAGGTCGTGAGCAGTCCCCTTTGATTGGCCATTTTCTTGACTCTGGCACTGAATCATAAAAAGCTGGCATTTCGTCGAGTTCGACATTCACGCCGTATGCTTCGTATTCGATATACAGACAATCATTTAAGATAAATGAGCGGATTAATGTGTTTGGGTCATTTGCAAAGCCGAAGTCAGCGCCAAATAGTAAACGGTCTGCTTGTTTGTGCAGGTTGTCGTCAAATTCTTCAACAACATATCGACCACTTAAAACTTGTTTATCTGAGTTTTCGAGATAAGCCCCCTCCCACACCCAAGCATATGATGCGTAATCAAGTCGGGCTAGGTCGTTTAATCGCTCTTGCTCTAATACATCGGGGAAAAACGGATTATCGTTATAATTCATCTCAACGATGATGGCATTATCTGGCGGGTTTTGCCTGAATCTTACATCTGTTGGGCTTCCCTCGGTTTCAGGGTTCCATGTTACCCATATTTCAGAATTAGTCTCACGAACCGTCGGGGTGAGTTTTCGCCATGCTATTTCTGATACGTTTTCCGCTTCGTCAACCCAGCATAGTAATATGCGTGCTTTTGATTTAATACTGTCGAGATTATGACGTAAACCACAAAACACATAGCTAACTAATCCATTTCTTGTTCTGATATAGTTTTGCCCGATATCGTAATAATCAGCTAACCAATCAACCGAGCGAATGGCCTGTTTCACTTCTTCCATGCTTGAATCAGCTAGCGAGTTCATAAACTCACGGGCGCACAGTATTACACCACTTACCCCTGCTTCTGCAAATTGATAACCTTTAATCGCTGTCATTAAAGCAAATGAACGAGTTTTAGCACTACCTCGACCGCCATATGCGCCGCGATACCTAACATTTTCGGCTACAAACACAGATATCAATTTTTTAGGTAACTGTATTTGTGCTGTGGTCATAGTGTTTACTCTTTTGGTGTGACTAACTCTATTCGTGTTGGTTTTGGTGACATACTGCCATCGGATGACTGGTGATCGATTTCTTGTTTTTCGCTATAGCCATGATTAGATAGCATCAGCTTTGTAATAGTTGGATTGAATGAGCTAGTTAGCCCACCATTTATTAGTTTATTCTCTTGTAACGTTTTAATTGCTTCTAGCGTGTCGGAAAACTCTTTGTTTTGTTTTGCGTATTCATACATTGATGACTTGTGCTTACCGAGATAACAAGCTAAGCCTGCAACACTTGGCACTACATCCCCAAATGTTTCATAGCCCCCAAGTAAGTATTCTTTAGCCTTAACTAAGCACTCGGCCAATTCACTTGGGCGACCTACTTTTTTCTTTTCGCCCTTTTTCATAATCTTTCCTTAAATTAATAATTATGCAGCTATACTTTGCTGCTCATCAAATAATGAAACAATGTGGTTTCGTTTAAATAATTCCATTAGTTTTAATTTTCTTTCCTCAAACTCCATGCCCAATTGAATAAATGTTGTATTAGCTCTTTGAAGGTCAGTAATGCATTTAATCTGGCACGGAGTTAAATAATCTCGAATAGATTCGTTTTTGTTAATGTCATGATGCACTTTAAATTTGGCGGATGTCATGCCTAGCGCTATACGATTGATTAAATCAGCTTCATTACTAAAATGATGAGGCTTAATATCTTTTCCTTGATTTTCTCTTTCTAATTTAATGGCATCTGTCATTGGTTTGTATTCAACCTTTGCCAATTCTCTTAATCGTTGTCGTTGATAATCTTGTTGGATTACTTTATCAAATGTTCTAATTACGTGAAGATGAAATTTAGCATTAATCCACATTGCATACGCATAAACTAACTCTTTGCATACATATGTACCTCGATAATTACCGCCATTTATAACCTCAATTGCTTTTTGTCCACTCCTCAGATATGAGGAGTCCTCCAATTCTTGGATTAGTTCTTGAGTAGAATCAAGGCGTAACCAGTTTGATGGCTGCTTACTTTTATCATTTCCACTAGCTTTATGTATATCATTGATACAAAATAGCCCTTTTTTATCTTGTTTTATTGCAGTATTTAAAATTGTAATATTCATGATTTTCTCCATTAGAAATGAGTTTTAGTCACACAGGGAACCAGTCCAAGAGAGGTAACCATGACAACCATCTGGTGCCCTCTAAAACTCATTCCTAAGTGGCTCTTGTTGTTAATTGCCGTGTGATGGCAAATTTCAGATATAAAAAAACCGCAATTAAGCGGTTTGATTAAATATGCAGTTATTTTTTATAATCGCCCGGGGATTTTTATAGTTTATGCGGTAAAAGTGAATAGTTATTTAAAATTGGCTGAGTGGTTTTTTATTTAGCCACGCCAACACTCCGCCGATGCGCTTTTATTCATTAGCAATTTCCCTTATCGCCATTTTATCCGCATTACATTTCTCAATAACATTTAGCAAATGCTCGTTATATCTGAGACTATCGCCGAACGTCATTCGTCTTGGTGGTAAATTTGGTGCGCAATCAACGAGTAGATTTGATGGGATTTGCTGAGTAACGTAAACTTTTCGCTCTGTTGTACAGGCTGTCAGCAATAGAAGTAGGAACACGCTCATTAGCACAGTCATTATTTTTAAGTTGCTCATTGATTCGCTCCTGACGTTCTAGCGATTGGTTTTCTAGCTCGCGTTTGCTTTGCTCATTATCTGCTATGATTTGATTGTTTTTAGCGATGTTCTGATTTAACTGTTCGATTTTTCCGAGCAGTTCATCGTTTGTTTTTTGAATTGCTTCTTTGTCTTTACACAAATTAACAATAACATAAATCATAAATGTAAAAATAATCGCTATTGCCGTGTATGTTTTATTCATTTTAAACCACTCAAATAAACCGTTTTACCGCCCTGCTTGGCTGCTGTTAACACTATTTGGCGATTATGTGTCGGACTAAAACCAATGTGCACCCATTGATTATGCTCTTGAATTAATTTATCGAACTGCACCCCAGCATCAACCAACTGTTGACAAATCTCTTTAGGCGTACCGAATGACGATTTAAAGTCTACCGCTAATCCCTTTGTGTGAGCGCTTGTTGCTACACCGCCAACTTTAGCATTTAGCGCAGGACAGCGATATCCAGACGTGATAATAATTGGCTTACCTAAAGCTTTTCTTACCAACTCCAGCTTAATAGCTGTTAATTGCACGTTGGGCATTAAATCAGCAGGCACAGAGTTATCAATTTTTAATCTACTAGCTGTTGTCGAGCGAGTAAACTCTTCTAGCGTAAAATGTTCAGTTAGCTTAGTCATCGTTGTTGTCAACCCTTTTTCTTAACATTGAATTTGATACTTGACGTAATTTATCAACACCTAAAAATCCAATTGCGCCACCAATAAATGGATTCATGCTAACGGGCAAACCAAAATAGTCTAGTCCACTGCTAGCAGCTAATGACAACGCACCACACAATAACGCTTCTACCCATTTACGACGTCCGCCCACACCATCATACGTTAAACGACCGTAGGCTATGATGATGGATAAAACGACGCCATAAATTAAGGGCGCATTCGATTGTAACCATTCCATGATTGATGATTTATACATGTTATTATTCTTCATATAAGTTAATGATGTGACAGCGTACTAGCTATTGTGTTGTTATGTGTGTGTCTAGCATTGCTGTCGATTCTGTGGAAATAAATAGACCTAAACTTCTGCCGTTTAGGCGCAGTTACGACTCGACGACATATGTGAAATTTGGACATAAAAAAACCGCAATTAAGCGGCTTCATTTAATAATTTTATTCGGTAATAAATCTATAAAAAAATCAAAATCATTTAGATAAAAGTGTTGACCTTTATTGTAGGTTAACCTATAATTATAACCATCAAGTGAGGGACTTGATAAGGTAAACCCCCGACCTAAGACGAGGGCTTAAGGAGAAGAAAAAATGAAATTTTTAATCATATTTCTTCTACTACTTGTAAGTTTCCCAGCTTTTTAAGTAGTATCAAAGGTGGGGCGAAAGCCCTACCGATGACCTTAAATATACCAATTGACACTTAATAAATCAAGGTGATTTTATGGCAAAATCAATAACAGAAATTCAAGCAAAAAGTGACCAAAAACGAGGAGTTAAAGTAAAAGGCTTCAAACTACACGTTGATGATATCGCATTAATTGAACAAGCAAGTAAAAACCTAGATGTATCACAAGCTCAACTTATTGTTGATGCCGTGAAATTTTACCTTGATAATAAAAAGCCTCTTAATTGAGGCTTTCTTTTAAATTCAGTAATGATCGATGTTCTTGCAATGTTAACTCGTTGAGATATCGTCTTGGGTTGCCGCACATCCAACAAGAGCAAGCTGTTGGTGTTGTTACATGCCTTTTTAGCGACTTTCTAGAATCACCTGAATAAAAATCATGCTTTCTATTATCTAGGCATCGCTTAACTTGATGTCGTCTATATGCTCGTGTTCTCATAAAATTACTCACATATGGATAGCAAAAAGCCCAACTATTTTAGTGGGCTTAAATTCTATGCGTTCAAAACCGCATCATATATATATTATCTATCCGTATATCCGTACAGTCAAGTATTTATTGAATATTACAAGCCTTTCTTGTTGCTGTGATTTGTAGATCCATACCTAACGCATGAATAATTTTAAGCATAGTGTCAAATCTAGGTTTTTTCGCTGATAACGTTTTATATAGACTTTCTCTTCCGATACCTGCTTCTTCTGCTATTTTTGTCATACCTATTGAACGAGCTACATCATTAAGTGCTGCAATAAATTCTTCTGATGAAATATCCTCATGCAAAAATTCTGAAAGATACATTGCTCTTTCTTCATCAGTATTAAGGAATTTTGCCGCATCAAATTGCGTCACTTTAACCATTTTTAATCTCCTTCCAAAGTTTTACCGCTTTGTCTATATCTTTCTTTTGTGTTGACTTATCACCACCACATAATAAGAGATAAGTAATATTTCCATCTTTTGCGTAATATACTCGATAGCCTGCACCAACAGTAATTCGCATTTCGTAAATTTCATCCCTTAAAAATTTATGATCACCAAAATTACCAAAAGCAGCTCTTCGAATTCTTGCTGTTATTACTGTTTTTCCTTTAGAATCTTTCAAGCGTTCTAACCAGTTTTCGAAAATTTCTGTTTGGTTAATTATATTCATACATACACCAATCTTGTATTTATTAAATATTGTATACTTTTGGATACAATAATCAATATTTATTTTATTAAAAAGGGCGTAAAGCCCTTTGTATTGTGTTATTTGATATCTGCAATTAATTTTTTATTAAAATCTTTTAGGTATATTTTATGCATCTTATCTATGTTTAACAAAAATTGGGCATGTTCATGTTTTACATTGAACATGATAATATCTTGATCGTTGTGGTTCCTGAAAATCTTTTTAATAATTTCGCTTTCAGTATCTCGCCTCAACGTTAAATACATCTGAGTTACTTTTAACATTTTTTCAATTTCTGCGCTTATTAAGTAAAGTCTATCTTTTCTTATATGTTGAATACTATCAGCACCAGTTGCGTCACGTACCATTTTCCAAACTCCTTGCGTGAATGCTTCAGTGTAGAAAAAGGCATTTGAAATATTATTAATGATATATTTTAAATCTTGCAATTGCTGTGATGTGATGTAATTTGATTTATCAACAACTGAGTATGCACCGGTGTTACGGATTGTTGGAAGTACATCATTAAATACCCAATCTTGAAATTGTTTAGCTTCTGGCTTATTACTTCTAAATATCACTCGGTATAAGTTTGGCTCATTAATAAATACAACGTATTGATTACCGCCATTTGTAGGGAGGTAGATTTTTTCTACCCCCTTATTATCAATCTGTTTTGCTAATAAATCTTTATGGTTTTTGATGTCTAAAACACTACAAACATCTTTTAAGCAAAAGAAAGGTTCGTTATTAATTAATTGAATGCGAACTTCATAAGAAGATTGAAATTGAAAAACTGAAATTTGATTAGTCATAATATTGACCTCGGATGATTGGTTATTTTATAAATCACCACCAACACGCCAATATTGGAGGTGAACTAAGCAAGGTTGGCGTACTGGTTAATCATCCGAATCCAGCGAGCGGTTAAGCTCCCTCACCTAGCCCACCATAGACTAGATATAGAAAAACTGCTTACGCAGTTTGTGCGGATGATATTTAGCTCAGGACGCCAATCCCGACGTTAGATTTTGCTAACGTTTTTTCAATATACATCTTAATTATGTTCATTGTCAACTATGCCACCTTTGGGAATAATTCAATAATATGACCACGAATGAAACATTCAGCAGCAAACAAAATTTTTGTTATATCATCCGTTCTTTTACCCAATATTCTCGCTTGCTTACTGCATGAAATTTCACGAAGATAAAAAGAAGTTAATACAGCCCAGTGTTCAATATTATCGGATTTAAGTCTTAACACCGCATTATCAACAATTTCAGCTTCATCTTCTGTTAAATACTGACGATAATCAAAATCCATTGGTGCGCCGTCAATACCTGCTGACTTAGAGGGGTATTCGGTTCCTATGCGCTTTAAAATGCGTGTGTTTTTCCACGCTGTTAAAATGTCTTTAGTTTCTCTCATCATTCCCCCTTTTTAATTCTTTCAACTTTTCTTTATACTCAGCTTTAATCTGCTTTATTTGATCTATCGTGTATTTTTTTGGTTCGTGATAGCTCTCTAGCCATTCAACTTGCTCAGTCCCTATTTTTTTTACTAAATTAATTCTGTACTCAATGATATTCCCTGATTTGTGGTTGTTACATGCTGAACATTGCTTGTGTACATTTAGCTCGCAAAATCGCAATTCAGGACATGCTCCAACACTACGATAATGTCCTGCGTGATATTGACCCGTGTGATAGCGCCCACAACTAATACACGGCTCGTTTTTGTCTCGCTCTCGAATGAATGTATTAAATGCTGCTTGAGCGTCTCTTAAATGCTCTGAGCGAGTTTTAATTTTTTCTTTTGCTATTCGCGTCAACTTTCTTCTTACTCGTTCTTGAACTTTGTTATCTTTTGCATACTGAATAGCACAATCAACAGAACACACTTGAGCGAGCGAGTTAAATAACGCAAATTTTTTACCGCAGTTTTTACATTTTTTCTGCCTTATTCCTCTCTTCATCGTCGAAACTTCGCTTTATTCTTGTAAAACTTACCACATGAGCCTTTTACTTCACCATTAACGCCAATTAGCGGTCTATTGCAGACATACAAATCCCAATCAACGTTATATAAACAACCCCCGCCACATTCGGGACACTTAAAATCAGTTTTGATTAATTTATGTTTCTTCGGCATTGTCGTTAACCTTGTTTAAATTATGCTGATTAATGTATTCTCTGCGTTGTTCTCTAACTACTGCTATTGCTCGCTCTAATGCTTGTTCTGTATCATCGTATCGTTTCAGTTGTTCCAAATATTCGTTTAATTTCATAAAAAATCCCCTCTATTCAACTCTTGATAATTGATCTTTGTACTGTTCTGCTAGTTTGATTGCCTCTTGGGCATCCGCGCTAAATATAACGCCGTTTTCAGCTCCGAATTGCTCAGCACATGTCACCACGTCAGCGAATTCTCTTTTATTCATTCTTCGAGTTGATAGTCCCATAAACACTAACCCGCCTTGAATACCTTTTACACATTTTTGACCGTGCAAGTTAGCTGTGATTAAATGCTTCCATTCTTCTGCTGTTAATTTTTCACCGTTCCAAACCACTTGATTAGCAATGTCATTTAAAACAGCCCACATCATACGATTTTGAGCATTGCTGCGTTTTTCTTCATCAATCACAATTCTTAACGGGTGTTCACTATCAACTGGTAATTGATTTATTAGATTAATTGCTGTAGTGCGAGCCAGCTCATGTGTTAATCTAAATTCTTTGATCATTAGTCACACCCCCAGTCAACACATAAACATTGAAATTGCTCAACTGTCATGCTACGTGCGATGATATCGATTGATTCGATACCGCTAATTATTTGATAGTGTTTTGGATTTTTAATGTTGTCGTTCATTTGCTAATTCTCTCTGCTACAGTTTTATATAGATATCATCAAAATGTCCGCGAATAACCATTCTCCTGAGCGCACCGTACAAAAAGTCGCACTCAGCCTGTTTGTTGCTTTTAAACGGTTTTTCAGTAATTAATCGTATGTTTGTTGGAAATCCATGTATTTTGCGAACTCTGTTACCGTGGGCATACAATAGCCCCCAACCTTCTGGTAAATCCTTAATCGTGATCACATCTGGTGGGCACAAATAGAAGCGCCAGTCACCCATGCCTAAATTTTGATTTGCTCTGAATTTTTTCTTTTTATCAGCTAAAAAATCAGCTCGACTTGTTTTACACTCAATTAATAGCGATACGTTGTTTCTAAACCCGATAGCATCAGGCTTTTCACCAGTTTCTATCGTCGCCTGATATCTGTCGTGAAAAACAACCCCAAAACCATTTCGTTTTAGAAATTTTTCAGCAATTAGACAGAGTTTAGAGTGCGTTAATTCAGTCATTTCGTTATTCTCCAAATTACAAATGCACAATACAGCATCATCGCTATCGCTACTATTGCTCCATCACTCATGATTAACCTCTGCACACTAATTTTTTTATAGTTTTTTCTGCGTATATTGCTACGTTATTCGTCACTGCTAGTTGAATAAAATTAGTTCGCTCATCAGCAGCAAGATTCACGGCATTAAAAAATGCATCGATTAATTCTGCGCTAATCGGTTTTTGCCGTTTTTCAATCATTGATATCATTGAGCTACTCACACCCATTTTTTCCGCCAGTTGAGCCTGAGTAAACCCTAAATCTATTCTAGTTTTAGCAATAAATTTACCGAGTTCTCCAGTTCGTTCCACGGGTGGTACAATAACTACACCACCAATTATTAATAAATCACTCATTACTCACCCCGATCCCCGTCTAATTCAGCTCTTGCTAGCCATGCAATTAATGCAGAACTAATAAAATCAACATTTTGATTTAAAATTTTTTGTACAAACTCATTTTTTTTATAATCTTCGATCCCCTCAGGAATTGGAGTAATTAGATGTTTTTTAAATCTTTCTACTTCCTTTTCTAACTCTTGCTGTGTTAATTTAGTCATCACTTATACTCCAAGTAAGTATTAACTTCTGATGCCGGAACTAAACACTGACCAATTGAAATTTCGCTACTGAAAGAACCTTTTTTCTTAGAATCTTCTAACTGTTTGTCAAAACTCTCGTGAGCATAAGAAATAGCGTTTTCTTTATCTTCTAATTTAAAATATTTAAGAGCGAGTATTCCGTCATAAACACCTATCAATTTAACCTTCTTTTCAGCTTTCAATTCGTTTGTTTTGTGTTGCGCCATTTCAATTAACTCTTCTAATTCATCAGAAGTTAGCCCTTTCAAAATATTAGATAATTTAGTCATTTTCTTTATTCTCTTGATGTTCGTACCATTCTTTTGTTGTAACTACAATTCGATGATTAGCTGTTTCATAAAAAACGAACCCATTTTCGTTAACTCTGCTTTCAACTGAATCAAGAAATTTCCCAGCTTGTACCAACTCATTGTCTGAAAAAAATGAATTAATGATGTTAATGCTAGCTACTGAAACGTTGACAGCTAACGCAATAACGATTAACCAAGAAACTAGACCGTTAATAACCGCTTTAGAGCGTCTAGTAAAATCTTCAAACATCCCTAAACCCTCACACACTCAAAATTACGGACCAACACATCAACTTTAGTATTGCCGAATGAGTTTTTAACTGTAGCCAGCGTTTTAATTAAACCTTTTTCTGTGAGTTTTGAATCACGATGCAATACGATTGTTCCCCACGCTTGCCAACCCTTTTTTACTTCTGCTGTTATTTTGTAAGCCATTTCTGTATCAACTCCCTCAATTTAATTTTGTCTTCTGCTGAATATTTTTTAACTCGTTCTGCTAGTTCAAATTTTATTTTTGATTTGTTCGCACCGCGTTTGCTTAGTTCTATAACATAGTCATACGCTATTTTGTCGAGCATGTGATAACGACCATGTAAGCAGTGGTTAATGCGTTGTAACACAAGCTCTACCCGTTTTTAACATCTGTTTAATGCTGGCAATATGCATCATGCTGTTATTTGATGCTCCCTGCTCGGCTTTACATTCAAGCATTGCGAGCGTATTCTCTGGTTTTGGTAGATAATGATCAGCTCGTTCTTGCGTTAATAGCCCTGTAAAAACCGCATGATTTATAGCGTCAACTCTTTTTTCTTTATCACTGCCCAATGAGACAAATACTTCAGGGATACGCCCGTTCATCATCGATTCATCAACAAGCCGTTCATAGGTATCAATAAACGTTCTTCTTGCGCCAATTTTGTCGCCATTTTGATAGACAATTTTTGCTTGTGCCCATGCCTTTGCTATTTCACCCGTCCATACAACGGTGTTAGTTTCATCGCTAGCAAGTATTGCAATTGCCCATGCTTCATCTGGTGACAGATGATTGCTTGCACCACCCATTAGTTTGATTAAATCCGCAGGCTTCGGCATAAATTGACTTTTTCTTACCCATGCGTTTGCCGCTGCTTTTAATGAATTAATCGGATATTGTCCAAGCGTTGACCAGTAAATATTGACCTTGACTGTGCTTGCTTGCTGTCCGTAAACCTCAAGTAATCCACCAATAACCGCTAAAAATTCATCTGTAATCTTTGCCATGGTTAAGCCCTCATACTCTCTAAAACAGCCCTGTTACGTTCAGAAAGGGTCATGAATTTAGATGGTGCGCTATTCGTTGCCTGTTGATGATTATTCAAATATCTATACTCGAATGTTTGCCAACCCCGACTTAAAGTCATTTCAATAAGTTCGTTAGGGTTATACCCAGCTCGTACAGCTTTGTTCAGTTCTCGAATTAGATAATTAACAGCGCCTTGGGTTAGAGGTTTCTTTATCGATTTTCTAAATTTAATAAAATCATCAATCAGATTTTTTTCTAACATGCCATCAAGTCCAGAAAAATCGAATCCGTTAATAACTAGGTTATTGACTGGTTCTTTGACTGGTTCAATAATATGACTGGTTATGGGTGCAGCATTTGCACCATCGAGTGGTGCAGGAGATTCACCACTAGGTGCAGCATTTGCACCACTAACGGAATTATTTGCACCATAGGGTGCAGCATTTGCACCACTAAAATTTAGGTAATAGATGTTAGATTTATTGAGACCGTTTTCGGTTTTTCTGCTTTCAATTTTTAAATATCCATTGGATTCTAACCATGAAATATGATTTTGCACTGAGCGCTCAGAAATTTCGCATTGATCAGCAATATAAGCAATCGATGGAAAACATTCGCCTTTGTCGTTAGCATTATCGGCTAGTTTAATTAAAACCAGCTTTCTAAGCGGATTGCCAACTTTTAATTTCATGGCTTCAACCATTAATAACATGCTCATTGTGCAACCCTCTTTAACGTGTAGTAATAACAAGCTTTCTTAGTCTTCTCATTGATTTTGTGATATTTGTCTTTCACATAGCCATATTTGAATAATCGCCCTGTTTCCCGAAGTCTTGCGCTAATCGCTGGTGTTGTATCAAACTGGTTAAAACGCTTCTTAATCTCGCGTTGAATATCGTCTAGTGTTCGGTATTTACCGTCACTACAAACAGCTATAACACGCTCTTGTTGTGATTTTGGCTTTAATAGATTTTCATTGTTTAATGTACTCATAATTACCTCGAATTAGTTTGATTACCGTAATACAGCCACTCAACCGAACAATTCAAAGCTTTAGCGATTTCTACGATATTCCTTGGTTTTTCTATGTTTCCAGATTCTAGATCGCTGATTGACTGTTGTTTCATACCAACCAAATCGGCTAAAAAAGATTGACTTATATTTTGCTCAATTCTCTTTTGTTTAACTCGCTCTCCAATTGTCATATTTGCCCTTACTAAATATTAACAGTTATAACTGTATTAAATAACAGTTTATACTGTTTGTCAATTACAGATTTATCTGTATTATTTTTTTTATAACAATGGAGATTTTTAAAATGAATAATCTTGGTCAACGAATCAGAGCACGACGAGAAGAATTGAACTTAACGCAGGAACAAGTAGCTTCACAAGTTGGAATAAAACAACAATCTTATCAAGCAATTGAAAGTGGGGAAGTAAAAAAACCTCGCTATTTATATGAAATATCTGTTGCTCTTAAATGCGATATGGCGTGGCTATTAAGCGGAAAAGAGAAAGAAGTAAAGAATGTAGAACCCATAGCGCTAAAAGCTCGCCAAGTGCCTTTAATTAGTTATGTTCAAGCAGGAGTTTGGACTGAATCATGCGAATTAAGAGATTCAACAGGATTTGAATACATTATGACTTCATTGGAACTATCAGATAAAGCATTTGCATTACAAATAAAAGGCGACTCAATGGAGCCAGAATTTAAAGAAGGTGATGTTGTCATTATAGATCCTGTTATTAAACCTATTCCTGGTGAATTTGTTGTTGCAATGAACGGCGAATCAGAAGCTACGTTCAAGAAATATCGAGAGTTAGGATATGATGAACATGAAAGAATGCAATTTGAGCTGATTCCGTTAAATCCTGACTATACAACAATGAGTACATTAACCCAGCAAATAAGAATAATTGGCACAATGGTTGAGCACAGAATATTTAGACGTAAAAGATAATAGTTCCAAATAAAACACGGCTAACCGCTTCGGCGGTTTTGAATAAAATAGATAAGTGGAATAGGATAAAGCAAATAATGAGTAAAAAAAGTTATCCTCCTATATTTAACGCAGGGTTTCACGATTTAAGTTTTGATGATATAAAAAAATCCTGTGTTGACGTTTTTACAGATAAAAATAGAAGAGAATATTTGTTCAATAACCTCAAAAAATTATTAGATGACTTATTTTTATTTAATAAAGCAACCAATTTT
>NZ_LZGZ01000328.1:0-13711 GCF_001690515.1 Gilliamella sp. Fer4-1
TTAATAATAAAAAATTAACATAATGGAAATAAAATGCTATTGAAATATAAAAAAAGTCTGTGCTTACTTTGGCTATTATCTGTATTAAGCTACTATACACTTTGTGCCTGTGTTTTTGCTAATATTGAAATTAATCAACAAAAAATAGGTAACGTTATTGATGAATTTAATGGCGTAAATGTCTACTATAATGGCAGTATCAACAATGTAAGTGGAAGAAATATTGCTAAAGATGGTTATAATTTAGGTTTAAAATATCAATGTGTTGAATTTATCAAACGCTATTATTATCAACGCTTCAATCACAAAATGCCAAACAGCTATGGACATGCAAAAGATTTTTTTGATCCAACAATTGCCGATGGCAAAATTAATCGCCAACGCAATTTATTACAATTTCATAATGGTTCGCCCACAAAACCACAAGTTGACGATATTATGGTTCTTAATTGGACTAGCTATGGGCATGTTGCCATTATAAGTAAAGTAACGGACAACGAAATTGAAATTGTTCAGCAAAATGCTGGACCTACAGCAAGCAGTCGAGCAACTTTTCCCTTAATTTTTAAAGATGGAATATGGACAATAGAAGCTGTTGGCGTTTTAGGTTACTTGCGTAAAATTTAATAAACATAAAAAATATTTCTAAAAACGCTAGTTTAGCGTTATACAATTTATACATAAGTAATATTAGGTAATGTTGATAAAAGGTTAGTCAATAAACCATTCTGTTTTTTGCTGAGAAACAATTTTGATAGTATGTAAAATTGCCGATAAATGTTCATGCTGAGCAATTGCGGCAAGTTCTGGTTCATGCTTTTTCAAAGCCATCAGAATTTTTTCATGTTGTTTAACAAGATCATCGGGTGGCGAAATTTCTTCCAACGAAAGAAATCTAACTCTATCCATCATTGCCTTAATGTTTTCAACACATTCCCATGCCAACTGGCAATCTATCACATTCATTACAATTCGATGAAATTCATCATCTTTTTCAAGAAAATAATGAATGTTTTTTTGTTTATTCGCCTCTTTTTGCTCCTCAAGATTTTTTTGCAACAATAAAATATGCAAATCGTTAATTTCTATCGCCGCTCGCCTAATAATTGCACACTCAATCGCATCTCGAATAAATTGTCCATCAATGACTTTCTTAATAGAGATTTTAGTTACAAATGTTCCTCGCTGAGGTAAAATTTGAACCAATCCTGCTTCTGCTAGCTTAATAAATGCTTCTCGAACTGGCTGTCTAGAAACATTAAACTGGCTAGAAATTTCTTTTTCTGAGAGTAAAACACCTGGTAATATCTGACAGGTAATAATAGCTTTTCTTAATTTTCGGTAGATTTGCTGATTAACGGGTTCAGAAGTATTTAAGTCGATAGATGTAAACATATACCATTCTTATGTTAAGAAAAAATAAAAAAAGAATAGTAGGTGATTTTTAAATAGAAGAAAAGTTTTTTTGATAAACAATCATCAATAAAAAGTTATTTGAGCTAAGCGAAAAATGAAAAGTGTAACTGCTCTTACGCGTAATTACACTTTTTTTCTTATTAATTATGTTAGTTGTGTTAGTAATGATTTAGTAAATTCTTTCCAATTGTTTAACCGAGTGTTTAGCGCCAATATCCCGTAAAGACAAATAAGCTTTAATGATCTTTTCAACAAAACATGGATTGTTAGGTAAATCATCGCCAAATACTTGTGATAATGACAATAATGATTTTACTCGCTCTTGATTATCATTGCTATTTGCCACTAATTCTTTTAACTTATTAGCCATTGGATCACTTACCTCAATTGCCTTACCTGCATCGTCTACGCCACTGACATATCGTATCCAAGCAGCTACACCTAATGCTAAACAGTCAAACTGTGTACCATTTTTTAAATGAAAACGAATAGAATCAAGCATCCGTTGTGGTAATTTTAATGTGCCATCCATGGCGATTTGCCAAGTCCGATGTTTTAATCCCGTGTTACGATAACGATCAAGTAAACAATCAGCATAAGCTTGTAAATCCACACCTTTGACACGTAGCGTTGTTGCTTGTTCATTTATCATCAAATGCCTTGCAGCTTTAACATAATTAGGATCTTGCATACATTCATCAATATGTAAATAACCCGCTAAATATCCTAAATAAGCAAGAAACGAGTGGCTACCATTTAACATTCTTAATTTCATTTCTTCATAAGGTAATACATCAGTTACTAGTTCAGCGCCAGCTTTTTGCCAATCAGGACGACCTGCAACAAAATTATCTTCAATAACCCATTGCTTAAAAGGCTCGCCAGCCACACCAGCTGGATCTTCGATACCTCCCAGTTGTTTTTTTATTTTTTCCATGGTTTCTGGCGTCACTGCTGGCACAATGCGATCAACCATAGTTGATGGAAAGGTAACATGATCATCGATCCAGCTAGCTAAATTTGGATCACGCTGTTTAGCCAGCGCTAAAACAACGTTTCGTGTCACATGGCCGTTTTCTGGCATATTATCACAAGACATAACAGTAAACGGTTTTAGACCTTTTTCTTTACGCATTCGCAATACTTCAACAATCACTCCTGGTAGTGTTTTTGGGTTAGTCGGATTTTCAATATCGTGCTTAATAAGAGGGTTATTTAGATCAATTGATGCTGTTGAAGGTAAATAACAATAACCCTTTTCCGTGACTGTTATTGAAACAATTGCTATTTCTGGTCGTGTCATTACTTCTAATACCTTGGCAATGCCATCTATATCTGCGTGCAATGCTTCTTTAGCAACGCCAACAACACGAGTAGACCAATTGTCATATGACATTTCACAAACACTAAATAGATAATCTTGTTCTTTCAAATCGGCTATTTGTTTTTCACCACCAATTAAATTAACTTCACAATATCCCCAATTGCAACCATGTTTAGTTGCTAAAATATCGGTAAACACAGCTTGGTGAGCACGGTGAAAAGCGCCAAATCCAAGATGAACCATTTTGGTTTTAAGATTGTTTCTATCATAACTTGGTATAACTACCTTTTCAGGTAGTTGTGATAAAGTTTGGTTTGATAATCTCATTATTATACCTTTCATATTTATATATTAGCTGTTATTCCATACATCTGCATATTTGTGTCCAGTTAGATTTTCAACAACTTTCCGTGTTTCCTCGGTTACATTATTTTTAGAGCCATTGTTTTTTAAGCGATCAATTTCATTCACTAATATAGCGTGTGTCTGTTTATTTAATTTAAAAGTTAATGCAAAAATAAGAGCAATAATTAATAAGCCGATAGTTCCACCAACAAATAATATGGAAATAGTATGAATAGCTTGCGCACTTTGTTCTGTAGTACCTTGTTCAAAACCACCTTTTTGCAAAATGATTCCTACACAAAATGTTGCAATGGCAACCGTTGTTTTGCGCCCAAACGTCATAACCGCAGCATATAATCCTTCTCGGCGTTGCTTAGTTAAAATTTCATCAACATCGGGAATGAATGGAAAAACATTCCATGGAGTAAACTCTAAAACACACCTACCAGCTTGATAGCATATAGCAAAAATATAAAGCCACCATGTTTTTTCAGTAGGATTCAATAGATACAAAATAAAGAAACCTAAAATACAAATAATCATTGTTGAATAGGAAAAGAGGTATAATTTACTTGGTCCATATTTAACCATTGCGACACCAGCTAACAAAGTAATTGGCAAGCCTATAATACTTAACGATAACAAGCCTGAAGCAAATGATGAAGATACAGATAAACAATAGACACAAAAGAAAACAAATACAGTATTAAATATATCTTTAGCCGTAAATGAAAATAAATATATAGCAAGGTGTCGGCGAAATGCTTTGATATTAAAAGTAGATAAATATTCCTTAAATAATTTTTTTAGCATTATCATTTTTTCAGAAAATGTTTTCTGGTCAATTTTTTCTTTTTGATATTTTAGCATTTCTGGGGTCAATTCACGTTCCCAAGTGGCTTTATAAGAAATAAAAACACATACAGCAAAAATAATTGCAAAAAAGAGACCATTGATAAAATAAGCATAAGCATTATGCTCACCAAAATATTTGATTAAAATACCGGGTACTAGCGTTGCTAAAAAAGTACCACTTGCAGATAAAAACATTCTACCTGTGGATAATTTTGTTCTATCATTGTAATCTTTGGTCATTTCTGATGGTAGCGTTTCCCAAGGAATTAGTACCACAGCGGCAACAATTTCAAAAGCTAGATAAACGGTAAGGTAAAACCAATAATTCATACCAGTAATCCATAATAAGATATAAAGTAACATTAATGGTGAACCAATTAACAAAAAGAATCTCCGACGACCAAATTGTTGACCTAACTTATATTTATAAAAATGATCAGTAAAACTGCCCATAAATAAGCTTACAATTGCATCAACAATTCTTGCAATAGCAACAATCGAGGCTGCTTCAATTGGTGTTAACCCAACAAATGTTGTATAAAAGAAGAGCAAATATGCACCTATTATAGTAAATGCTCCACCACCCATGATATCAATTAATCCATAACCAATTGCTACAGGAATTGTTACCTTCCGTTTTTTTTGCGCCACAATACTCATCTTAAAATTCCTTACGTTTAAATCTGTTTCACGATAATTTTTTATATAGCAACTTAAAATTGAAAATAATTTTTCGCATTTTGATAACATATTCCTGTTATTAATTTTTCTAGCAATTTATTATCGTGAGGGATTTCACCATCAGTTACCCATTGACCAATTAAGTTACATAGGATTCGGCGAAAATATTCGTGTCGTGTATATGAAATAAAACTACGGGAATCAGTTAACATACCGACAAAGTTCATAAGCAAACCTTGATCGGCTAAAGTAGTTAATTGTCGTAACATGCCTCTTTTAGTATCATTAAACCACCAACCAGAGCCAAATTGCATATTTGATTTAACACTACCTGCTTTCTGGAAATTAGCTATTGTTGTTGCTACTACATCATTTAGACTTGCATCTAAATTGTAGATAATAATTTTAGGTAAAGCGTCTTGTTGATTTAATGAATTTAAAAATGCATTAAGGTGGATAGCTAAATCCGTTTGATCACAAATTGAATCAAAACCAGTATTAATACCAGTTTTACTTAACATAATGGAGTTATTATTACGAATTACCCCAAAATGTATTTGCATTGCCCAATTTCTAGATGCGTAAAATTTAGATAAAGCTGTAAGCACAGCACTACGATAAACAATTTTTTCATTCGCTGTTAAAACTAGTCCTTGTAATTTTTTTGCGAATAAAGCTTCTTGTTGTTGAGTATCACTGGCAAGAAATTCTATTTTCATTAGTCCATGATCTGATAAACGACATCCATTCTCGTGGAAAAAGTCGATTCGATTTTCAAGGGCTAATAAGAAATCAGAAAAATTAGTAATATTTTTATTTGTAAGTTCAGATAATTTTTTTATAAAGATTTTAAAGGCTTCACCTTCCGAGTCTAAAGCCTCATCTGGACGGAATGTCGGTAATACTTTGGTTTTAAAATTTGATTGTGCTTTAATTTTACGGTGATATTCCAAATTATCCAAAGGAGAATCAGTAGTACAAACTACTTCCACATTTGAACGACCAATTAAACCTTGAGCACTATATTCTGGCTTTTTAAGTAAACTATTACATTTATCCCATACATCCTTATAATTGTGGACACCTAATGTATCTGTAATTCCAAAATAGTTTTTTAATTCTAAATGTGTCCAGTGATATAAAGGATTACCTATACATGATTCAACAGTTTCACACCATGCTTTAAATTTTTCAATCGGTGCTGCATCACCTGTTATATATTTTTCTTCTACTCCATTAGCACGCATTTGTCGCCATTTATAATGATCACCAGCTAGCCACAAATCATATATTGTTTCGAATCTTTTATTTTCAGCAATATCCTTTGGCTCTAAATGGCAATGATAGTCAATTATTGGCATTTTAGAGGCGTAATTATGATAAAGTTCTTGTGCTACCTTATTGTTTAAAATGAAATTTTTATGAATAAAACACATATCATCCCTCCAATCGTTAAACATATAATTTTTATATGTTTAGCGTAAATTTAAACTATAGTTTTGCTGAATAAGCTCATTAGTTACCAATTCCACAAAGTACCATCTTCTAAGCGTGCAATTGGTAAATAAGCTGGGTTGTAAGGGTATTTTTCGGCAAGTTTTTCATCAAAATCAATACCCAATCCTGGTTTGTCACTTGGGTGCATATAGCCATCATTAAAGGTCCAATTTGGTGAAAATACCTCTAACATTTGCTCTGAATAGCCCATAAATTCTTGTACTCCAAAGTTAGGTACCCACAGATCAAAATGTAGTGCTGCCGCATGACAAATTGGTGATAAATCAGACGGTCCATGAGATCCTGTTCTTACTTGATAAAGCGCGGCAAAATCAGCAATACGGCGCATATGAGTAATACCGCCTGCATGAGTAATTGTGGTTCGAATGTAATCAATTAATTGTTCTTGTATAAGTTGCTTACAATCCCATATGCTGTTAAACACTTCACCGACCGCAATGGGGGTGACAGTATGTTGACGAATTAAACGGAAGCATTCTTGGTTTTCGGCAGGGGTTGGATCTTCCATCCAAAATAGGCGGTAATCTTCTATACTTTTTCCAAAACGAGCTGCTTCAATAGGAGTTAGGCGATGATGCATGTCATGTAGTAAATGCTCATTAAAACCAAATTTACTCCGTACGGCTTCAAACAGTTTAGGCATAAAATCAAGATATTTTTCTGTTGCCCAGCACTGTTCTTCTGGGTAGTTTCCACGTGTTGCGGGTTCGTAAGCTAGGTTTTTTCCTTTACTTTGACCATAAGTCGTTTTCATACCCGGTATACCACATTGAACACGAATCGCTTTGAAACCCATTTCTTGATGTTTAGCATAATCATCTAATGCTTCATCAATACTTGCGCCTGTAGTATGGCAATAAACCATTACACCAGTACGAGATGCGCCACCTAATAATTGGTAAAGTGGCATATTGGCCAATTTACCCTTAATATCCCAAAGCGCCATATCTATTGCCGAAATAGCGGACATCGTTACTGGCCCACGGCGCCAATAAGCACCTTTATAAAAATATTGAAAGATATCTTCGATTTGATGTGGATCTCGCCCAATAAGTTGTGGGCAAAGGTGATCTTTAAGATAAGATGCTACGGCTAATTCACGTCCATTAAGTGTGGCATCACCAACACCATAAACGCCTTCATCGGTTGTTATTTTTAATGTAACAAAATTTCTTCCTGGGCTGCATACAAAAACTTCTGCTTTAACAATTTTCATTTAAGACCTCGTTTATAATTCTATGACATAAAAATATCACCATAAATACTACCATACAAGTAGATTTGTACATTTTTTGTGAAATTTATCACAAAAAAATGGCTTTTTGTTAAAACATTTCAGGAAATATGATGTTTATGTATAAAACACCGAAAGATAAAGGTGGTAAAATTAGTAATCATCTCTTCTTTTAAGTACGTTAGCGATATAATAGGATCTTTTATGACTGGATTTTAACGGCTACCCGTTCCAGTTTTTAAACCAATATGCTTTATAATTAGTGGGTTATATTTTGATATTATTAATAGATAATTATGATTCTTTTACATTTAATATTCACAATTATCTGTGCCAAGTTGGCGCAAAAGTTAAAGTCATTAAAAATGATGAAATGACAATTGAACAAGTAAAAGCGCTTACCATTTCTAAAATTATTATTTCCCCGGGTCCTGGCGCACCAATTAATGCAGGAATATCACTTGCAGTTATTGCTGAGTTTTCTCATATTTGCCCGATACTGGGAATTTGTTTAGGACATCAAGCGATAGCTCAATATTATGGTCACCACATTATTAAAGCGCCAATACCTATGCATGGTAAAATTGATGAAATAACTCATGATGGCCTAGGGATATTCAAAGGAATTCAATCCCCGCTTTCGGTTGTTCGCTATCATTCATTGATTGTTTGTGATAGTTTTTTACCAGAAGATCCGCAGTTAGTTGTAACGGCGAGAAATCATGGTGGGTTGATTATGGGATTGCGCCACAAAACATTACCCATTGAATCCGTTCAATTTCATCCTGAAGCCATTAAAACCGAATCCGGTTTACAAATGATTAATAATTTTGTCCATAAGTAATATTTAAAATGAAAATTTATATCGATTTTGAAGGTGAGCGTAAATATTTTTGTAATCCTATCAAAGTGTTAGTGTCACATGATTGTTCTTCAATTAAGCAACAACTTGATGAGGTTGAAAAGTTTACTCAACAAGGTTATTTTGCTGTTGGTTACCTTGCCTATGAAAGTGCAATGGGATTAAATAGTGCAAACCAAACCAAAAATAGTCATGATTTTAATCAAGATTTACTCCTTCTTTTATTTGGTATTTTTGATGATGTTACTGTCCTTAAGCAACCAGAAATCAATGATTATACGCCCCCAAATTTTGATTTGATCAGTGACACCGCATTTGATGAATATCAGCAAAAAATAGCTTATATTAAATCACAAATTGAATTAGGCAATACTTACCAGACTAATTACACTATTCAATTTACTGCACCCTTTAATGAAAGCGCTATTGATTATTACCACTTTCTACAAAAAAATAATCAGGCAGATTATTGTGCTTATCTTGAGTTTGACGATTATTATATTTTATCAATTTCGCCAGAATTATTTTTCAAGTTAGACAATAGAGTTATTACCACTAAACCAATGAAAGGAACAACAGGGCGTGGCTTAAATAACCAGCAAGATAAACAGCAATTAGATTTATTATTTTCAGAAAAAAATCAAGCCGAAAATATGATGATTGTTGATTTATTGCGTAATGATTTAAGTAAAATTGCAAAGCCTGGCTCTGTCACAGTGCCTCAATTGTTTGAGGCTGAAAAATATCCCACTGTTTGGCAGTTGACGTCAACGATTCAAGGTGAATTGCAAGACGATGCCAATTTATATCAAATTTTTCAGGCGCTATTCCCTTGTGGTTCAATTACTGGTGCGCCAAAAACCAGTACTATGCAAATTATTGCAGACAGTGAAAACACACCTCGTGGCATTTATTGCGGAACAATTGGTTATATTGAGCCATATATGAATAAAGCCATATTTAATATTCCAATTCGTACCTTAACTGTGCATAATCAACAGATGTGTTATGGCGTTGGTGGAGGTATCACGTGGGATTCAACATCACAAGACGAATATAACGAGATCTTAGCGAAAACAGCCATTTTAAATCGTACAACGGCTATCCCCAAATATATTATTGAATCGTTGTTGCTTGAAAAAGGACAATTGTTATTATTAGATGAACATTTAAGCAGGCTTGCTCAATCAGCTGATTATTTTGATTTTAACTGTGATATTCATGCAATTAAGTTGCAACTGATTAAGTTAGCAAACTCATCACCAAAAGCATGTTATAAAGTGAGAATCTTACAGCAAAAAGATGGGCATTACACGATTAGTAAAGATATCATTAACACGCCGATGAGCATTAATGAAATCCGATTAGCGCCACAGTGTGTTCATACGCAAAATGTGTATTTGTATCATAAGACATCAAATCGTGAGCACTTTCCTGATTTAGCGGTTGGGAAAGAGTATATTAATTTTAATCAACACAATGAAGTAACTGAATTTGTCAATGGAAATTTGGCATTGCGACTTAATGGTCAATGGTTTACGCCTAAAAAAGAATCGGGGTTACTTGCTGGTACCATGCGGCAATTTTACTTAAATCACAATCGGTTGTTAGAAAAAACAATTGTAAAAGCTGATCTTTTAAATGCTGATAAAATTGCTTTTATCAATAGTGTTCGTAAATGGGTAGAAATTGATGATGTTGTGTTTAGCCAGTTTAAGTTGCGATTAAGAAAAAATCGCATTTAAGTGTAGAGATTCCGTCAGCTTGCTGACGGAATTTGAATAAACACTATTGTTTTATTGCGTTTGCAAAGTCTAGCTCCTCATCATGCCATCCTTTTGATAGTGCTTTAACTAAAGCGTCATACCCATTGGTTGCTAAAGGGACATGGCGCTCAAATGGTTTAGTTTCAATATTATTTTTACTGTCAGTAACAACCCATCGCCCTTTTATTACCGCATCGCCCGTATAGCTACCATGGAAGCCATCAATAAATAATTTTATCGTTAATATTGGCGTTGTAATTGATCGGCTGGATACAACATAATTAGGCAACAAAGCGGTTAAATCTTGCGTTAATCGCTCTTCAAGTTGTTGAGATAAAGTTGATGCCCATAGATGGTTCGCTGCCGTTTCATATTTGATATCGTCTGTTTGCAATACAATACCTGGGTTATTTAAAAAGCTTGCCACATCAACCGATTCAATCCAAATAAAATGATTAGTGATTTTCATATTTTTTGACACTGGGCTGAGTGGATTACTTGTTAGCTGAAAATAACTTTTACTTGGGCTACCAGCCGAGCAACCCACTAATATAGCAAACAATGGCATAAATATGACTATAAGTAACTTTTTATCTATTTTGTTCATTATTTTTTACCTTTTGCTTTAGGTTCTTGATCCTTTTTCGTCGGAGCAGAAAAAATCAGTGCATTACTTTTATTATTGAGCGTATTAAGTAACGGGGTAAGTTCATCCATCATGTGTTGAACTTTTTGTAAGCTTTCTTTCATTTGATTATTTAGTTCAGATCCTGGTTGTAGCCCTTTCATTGTTTCATTTAGTGAACGTAATGTTTTTTGCAGATCTTTTGGCATATTCTGCATTTCTTTACTCACCATAATTCGATTTAATGAATTCATTAGTTTTTCACTGGTAGCCAATGATTTATTAAACTGTGATACGGTGTTGTTCAGTGGTAAGTTATTAAAATTATCTAATAGCTGAATAATTTTTGCTTGAATTTGTGCAATTCCTGTCGACGTTGTTTCAATGGTATCGTAACCAAACTGTTGCGCTAATTTTGGATCATATTTATTTTTTAAGTCAGGGTAAAAATCAAGATCTATATATAATGCGCCTGTGAACATGTTGGAAGTTTTTAATGAAGCTCTTAAGCCATTTTGTTGTTCTCTGATGATCAATGCCGCAATGTCAATTTTTTCATCAACAAGTTCTGATAAACGATCGGGTTCAATTCTAATTAATATTGGAACTCTTTTATTTAAAATCGATGATTGTTTTAACATTTCAGCGGTATAAAATGGCACTTTCGAAACTGTTCCTAGCCTAATTCCGTGATATTCAACGGGTACCCCTTCTGATAAGCCTGAAATGGAATCGGAAAGCATAATAAGAAATTCTTTGTATTCAGTATATTGTGAATCTTGGATAGATTTTTTGTCTTCATATAATGTATAAACTGAATTTTGTTCAGCTGGTGCACCTAATTTTGAACCTTCAGGTAAATCAAAACTGATTCCACCAGACATCAAGACATCTAAAGAAGGGACATCTAAGCTGGCGCCTCGAGATGAAAGTGTTAAATTAATTCCTCCTTCTTTCCAGAACCGCACATTTTGTGTTACTAGCACATCGTAAGGTTTTGTAATAAAAATTTGATACTTCATCTTACGTGATTCAACATCGAATTCTGACGTTTCAACATTACCTACGCGATAACCATGAAACATAACAGAAGCGCCTCTAGGAATTACCCCATTTTGATTGCTTTCTAAATTTAGACGAATTCCTTTAATGCTTGGATCGGACAACGGAGGGGCATCAGACAGTACAAAAGGTTTATGTTGAAAACTATGGGTATCATTTCCAGCAACGAGTTCTATATAAACACCTGATAAAATCGTGCCAAGTCCAGTTACGCCATCTCGACCAATTTCTGGCTTCACAACCCAAAAAATAGAGTCATTTTTTAGTAGCGGATCCATATCATTATAAATACGCCCTTTTATTACTACTTGCGTGTAGTCGTCAGATAGAGTTACTTCATCGACGATACCGACATCAACGCTACGGTTTTTAATAACCGTTTTCCCAGCAACAATGCCATTGGCGTCTTTTGCAAGCAATGTAAACGATGTTCCTCTATCGGCAAAATGCGCATAGATTATCCAAAGACCAACAATTGCAGTAACAATGGGGATGATCCATATTGCTGAAATAGCTCTAATTTTAATTATTTTTGCTAATTTACTTGATGTTGTCATATTGTTCCTATTAATCTATTTTTTTATTTTGCGGTAGATCCCAAATTAAACGAGGATCAAATTTTTGTGATGCAATCATTGTAATAATCACAACAGTTGCAAAAAATGTAACGCCAATATCAGGATAAACACCCATCATTTGTTGATTTCTAACTAAAGAACAAATAACAGAAACCACAAATATATCTATCATTGACCATTTACCAATAAATTCAACTGCTGTATATAATTTTTTCATTTTCAAGCAATTATGATTATTTTTTCGTTTTACAGCCAGTGCAAAATAACAAAGCCAGCTTAGTGAAATAATTTTTAAGATGGGAATAGCGACACTGGCAATAAAAATAACAAGTGCAACAGGCACATCGCCTGCTTGCCACATATAAATGACACCATCCATAATGGTTGAACTTGATGGCGAACCAAATACAACAGTTATCATAATGCCGAATAAATTAGCGGGAATGTAAAGAATCAATGAAGTAACCAATAAAGCAATAGTCCATTGTATCTTATCGCGTTCTCTGATTTTGCTTTTTTGTTTGCATCGAGGACATTTTATATAATGCTTAGGTAATATCGCCTCACAGCAACTGCATAATTTCAAATTTTGACAAATTCCCGTTTTACCAGCTTGTAATATACCTTGAGCAAAATTATTACGATGAATTTCATTCCAAATAGTTTCCGGAGAAAAAATCACTAAAGACTTTATATAAAAAAAGACAAACAGGCAAAATGCCCAAAATGTACTTGTGACGCCAATACTGCCATAACTCATGAGTTTAACAAAACTCACTAAAATTCCAGTAAGAAATATTTCAGGCATACACCAGTGTTGAAACTTTTCATAAACAATAAGTAGATCGCGTTTACGATATTTTGTTAAGGGTAATTTTGAACAAAGCAAAATAATAATTAATAAATTTAATATAGGAAAGAGTAAAACAAATAAGATAAAAAGTGCTGAAATATAACGATATTTATCAAAAAAAAGGGTTTTAGGAATATCTAATAGGCTAATACCAATAAAATTACCCACAATACGAATATCAATAAAAAGAAAGCCACATCCTACAATAATCATAATTAATGAACAGGTTGCATACATAGCTGCATTAAATTTCATATTGCTATTATTTTTAGCTAACGTGGTATTACAACGAGGGCAAACAGCTTTATGCCCTACCGCTATATTAGATAATTCTATGACCAAATCACAGTGTGAGCATAAAACATAATGTTGTTTATCAATGGTCATTATTTCCCTTTATTCGATATTTATTTTTTAACCTGTAAAATATGTTAAATCGATATAACCTTTAAGTATAAAAGCCAATGAATTATTTTAAATTATTGGCGGTGGAATAATTACTTTCGTAAATAAAGAGGATTAAACCCTCTGCACCGCTAATGATATCAAATGGTATTTTGTTATGAAAGCATTAGCAAATTAAATTAATCAA
>NZ_LZGZ01000329.1:0-795 GCF_001690515.1 Gilliamella sp. Fer4-1
ACTAAAATAAGAATAGAAAATAATGAGCATAAAAGCGCAAGGTAATCATTAATAGGATGACGTTGATATGTTTTAGATATGTTATGCTAAAATTCATCAATATGTTATGGGTAGATATATAGATTTTTAAAAACAAAAGCAACAGCCAAATTGATTGACAAAATATCAGATAAGCAAGTAATTGATATACTACAAACTGGTGATACCTATTTCCAAGAGTGTTCAATATTCTGTGTCATTTCCTTTTTTACACCTAGTTAATCGAAATGACACAGAATTTTGAATACTCTCATCCTATGTGTAACTACTCAACTACCATTTTTCTTAGGCTTTTTTATCCATTTTGTATCTACTTATTTTTACTCATTCGCTTAGTTCAAAAATAGGCAAATACATAAATTTATTTACAGCGTCATTTTTCTCGTTGCTTAGCAAGGTCAATAAGTTTGTCTAGGCTAATTAAAGAATTCATTACATCATTTTGACATAGACTTTCATCATTTTGATAGATATCTTCATCATCTTGATAGGTATCTTCTCTTGTAATCCATATTAGCCAAGCTTTAACTGCTAAATATTCTTCAATGGTTAATGTTGCCCAGCGTTCAAATAGATGGCTCTCAGACAGTATTTTTTCAAAATCCATAATCCAAAATACGATTTTATCTATAAGATCTTTAATTCTTGCTTTTTTATCCCATATAACTCTTGCTTTAGCTAAAGCCTCAGCTCTAGCCATAGCTCTTGCTTTAGCTCTTACTTTAGCTCTAGTTCTACCTAAAGCTATATCTATAG
>NZ_LZGZ01000330.1:0-1556 GCF_001690515.1 Gilliamella sp. Fer4-1
GTTCTCATGATTAACTAAATAATTTCTATATATAAAAAAAACTTGATACTGTATAACAATACAGTATAATATATAGCCATATCCTAACTCATTGGAATTTTATAATATGAACGAAAACAAACAACGCGCACTTTCAGCAGCATTAAGTCAAATCGAAAAACAATTTGGTAAAGGTTCAATTATGCGTTTAGGTGATACCCAAACGTTGGATGTGGATGCGGTATCTACTGGTTCTTTAGGGCTCGATATTGCATTAGGTATCGGTGGCCTACCAATGGGTAGAATTGTTGAAATTTTTGGCCCTGAATCATCTGGTAAAACAACGCTAACTTTATCTGTGATAGCTCAAGCACAAAAAGAGGGTAAAACCTGTGCATTTATTGATGCTGAACATGCGCTGGATCCTATTTATGCTGCAAAATTAGGGGTGCAAGTCGACGATTTACTCGTTTCGCAACCCGATACAGGAGAGCAAGCACTTGAAATTTGTGATGCTTTAGTTCGTTCTGGTGCGGTTGATGTTATTATCGTTGACTCAGTAGCTGCATTAACACCAAAAGCAGAAATTGAAGGTGAAATGGGCGATTCTCATATGGGATTACAAGCTCGTTTAATGTCACAAGCATTGCGAAAACTAACTGCGAATATTAAAAATGCCAATTGTTTAGTTGTCTTTATTAACCAGATCCGTATGAAAATTGGTGTTATGTTTGGTAGTCCAGAAACGACAACTGGAGGTAATGCACTGAAATTCTATGCATCAGTACGTTTAGATATCCGCCGTACTGGTTCTGTAAAAGAAGGTGAAGATGTTATTGGTAGTGATACTCGAGTAAAAGTGGTTAAAAACAAAGTGGCAGCCCCTTTTAGACAAGCTGAATTCCAAATTCTTTATGGTTGTGGTATTTCGAAAGAAGGCGAGTTAATTGATTTAGGCGTTAAGCATAAGTTAGTCGATAAAGCAGGAGCGTGGTATAGCTACAATGGCGAGAAAGTGGGTCAAGGTAAAGCTAATTCAATTAAGTTTTTACAAGAACACCCTGAGATCGCTTCAGAACTTGAAACTAAAATACGCGAATTATTATTAAATAGCCCTGCTGTTTTTACATCTGATGACCAAGCTATATCATCAGAAAGCGAAAACGTTGAATAATGGAAACAAAACTGAACAAATCAATGCTCAATAAAGCTGTGCAATTACTTGCACAGCGCAACCATTCTTCTTATGAGCTAAGCCAAAAAATAGCCTCTTTTTTCATAAAAAAACTGCAATACACCGATGAAGAATACCATGACCAGTTAGCCAAACTAAAAATTGAAATTCAATATATTATTGAATATTGTATAAAACAAAATTGGATTAATGACGAACAATATATTGAAAATTATATTGTTATGCGAGCCCAAAAAGGTTATGGAAAATATAAAATAGCCATGGAACTTAAACAACGAGGTTTACCTGTTGATTTGAGCCGGCAACTTTTGCAAATTGCCGATATCAATTGGGGAAATATGGCATACGAGCAATTACTAAAAAAGATAAAACAAATTGATTG
>NZ_LZGZ01000331.1:0-8819 GCF_001690515.1 Gilliamella sp. Fer4-1
TCATTTATTTGGCAATGTTTGCAAGGCTATTTTGTGCCATTGATTTTTACTGCTTATTGGTGTGTGGGTTATTTGTTTTATTCACGTGAACTGCGTAAAGAGGCTATGCAGGATATAGCAGAAAAAAATAATAAATAAATGAGTTCTAAAGTATTCGTTGAACATATTTTGCAGTAAATCTGATGGTAATGTTAGTTGCCATCAGGCAACGAACGATAAGGTAATTGTTATATGGTTGTCGATAAGCGAATTCATGCTGTTTTAAAAGCATTAATTCATCATCCAAATATGAGTGGCGTCGAGCTTCAATCTGAATTTGGGTTAACTCGCAAACAGCTTAGTTATACCATTAAGAAAATTAATGACTTTCTTGAATCATCTAATCTTGAATTAATTAAACGATTTAAAACTGGTAAGTTTAGTGTTCCTAAATTAGTGATCGAAACCTTTAGGGATGAGCCTGTATCACTTGCTATTGGACGTTATATTTATTCTGAAGATGAACGAGTTCATTTACTACTCTTTTTTCTGTTAATTAGAACGGAAAGGATGTCGTTAATACATCTTTCTTCATCACTTACTGTCAGTCAAAACACCGTTATCAATGATATCAAAAAAGTACAAGCAATGATTGTTCAATATCATTTACAAATCAACTATGACCGCGAGAATGGTTATCGTATTATCGGTAATGAAATTGACAAACGTTATTTGTTGCTAAAATTAATTCGTCGAATTATTAGTATGCCAATAGCTGACAAAATTTTTAGAGAAAATGAGATTATTACCCAAGGCCGCTTAGAACAAGTAGGACAGGTATTTAGCGAAATAGAAAAGAAATTAAAAATTGTTTTTACTGATGAGCAGTTGCAAGAGTTGACTTACTTTATTTGTTTTATGTTACAGCGCATAGAAACCGATAAAAAAATTGCGCTTTTGCCAGAAAATTATACTGAAGTTGCAAGTAGTCGTGATTTTCAATTATTGAAAAAGCTCATTGAAAAATTTGGTATCACTGATCTTAATGAGCAAATTTTTTTAATGGTATTAGTGCAAAGCTCTAATATACAAACGCTATCCGATAAATATTTCCATTTAGATGCGGTGCTATTAGAAAGTGTTGTTGAGGTTATTGCTAATTTTGAACAGATTAGTTGTATCACCTTTAAAGATAAGAGCGAACTGATTGAACGTATTTATCAGCATTGGAAACCTGCTTATTATCGTATTCGATATCATATTTCTAATATCAACAGTGTATATGACATTGTATTACAAGAATTTGGTCACTTACATGAAATGGTACGAAAAGCGATTTCCCCTTTTGAAAAAATATTGCATTGTAATATGCCAGATGAAGAAGTCGCTTTTATTACTGTACTCTTGGGCGGTTGGTTAACTCGAGAAGGTTTGATCAACCGAATTAAAACAAAGAAGATCGCTATTTTTGTTTGCGAAAATAGTGCAACAGTTTCAACTTATCTTTACCTGACTTTACAAGTATTGCTTCCTGAATTACATTTTTCTGATGCCATGTCTAAACGTGAGTTCGAAAAATATCATCATTATTATGATATTGTTTTTTCTACCTCACATTTATCTACCGATAAATTGTTATTTATTGTTAATCCTTCACTGAATAATTTTCATAAAAATGCTTTTCGTCATCAAGTGATTGGCACTTTACAAGGTATTGATCCTAGCATTATTCAAGTTGATGAGCTGATGTTTATTATTGAAAAATATAGCAATATCAAAGATCAAAAAGCACTGCAAAAGGAGTTAACTGCATATCTTTATAACGATGAAATGAATGATAACCCCGTACTAATAACACAACAAGAAATACCCTCATTAGCCGACTTAATGCAAAAAGAACATATCAACATTATAGAAAAAGTGAATATAGCATGGGAGGACGCATTGGCATTAGCCGCACAGCCATTGCTAAACAACCAATCCATAGAAAGTTGCTACCTTGAAAGAATGATTAAAAAAATCCAATTTGAACAACCTTATATTATGCTAGTCGATGGGTTAATTATTGCCCATGCTGGTATTGATGATGGTGTAAATAAAGTCGCAATGTCTTTACTAAAACTATCAGAAAGAATCACTATTTGTGGTTATATGCAAGCGGATTTAATTGTTGTTTTAGCAACAAATAATCCACAAAAACACCTTAAAGCACTTGCCCAATTAAATGAATTATTAGAATTTCACGAAGGCGCAACTCGCATACGAAATGCCAAAAATAGCAATGAAATCTGGGAATTGTTTGCCAATTATCAATAAATAACTTGTCAAAATAGGAGCTATAAAATGTTAGAGATACAAAAACAATATGTTGTCGATATGGCTAAAAAATCAAGTGAGTGGGGACTATGCAAACATAAAGCGGGTAATTCTAGCGTACGAGATAAAGAGACAGGATATGTTCTTGTCACCCCTACAACAATTGATAAAAAATTATTAACAATACGGGATATTGTTGTAATGGATCTGGATGCAAATGTTATTGAAGCCGATTCAGGATTAAGACCAACCAGTGAATGCTTAATGCATCTTGAGATTTATAAAGCTCGCCCCGATGTTTTTGCTATTTCGCATACTCACTCTATTTTTGCAACTTCATTTGCCGTGTTAGCCAGACCGATTCCTGCAGTCGTTTATGAATGTGCTATTTTGAATTTAAAAGATGGAATTATTCCTGTTGCACCTTATGGGCGACCAGGGACTCTAGACCTTTCAAATAGTGTTATAGAACCAATAAAACGAGCTGATGCAATTTTAATGGAAAAGCATGGTGCTATTGCTGTCGATAAAGATCCTTATGAAGCGGTATTAAAAGCGGCTTATATCGAAGAAATGGCTGAAATTTACTATCACGCATTATTAATTAATAGTGGTAAAGATGTTAGCGGTTTTCCTGCTGAGGAGTTACAACGTTGGGCATATCCCTCACAAATTAAGTTTAAAAAATAATTTTTAGTTTAGTAAATGAATAAAATGATAATGAACCAACAAAAATTTTATTTTAAATAATAACTGGCTATTACGTAATTCATTAAATATTTCTCAATTGTAATTGGCTTGTTATTATATCAATGCTTTTAATGATTTGTCCGCCGATGTGTCGGCGGATTTATTATTTTATTGAGTTTGAATATATTCATTCATATATTTTAAAATATACGCCATTGAAACCGAGCCAGGATCTATATGGCCAATTACTCGCTCACCTAAATTCTTAGCTCGCCCAAATACAGCAATCATTTGTTTGGTTTTCTCTGCACCTTCCATAGCCGATTGTGCTATTTTAGGTAATACATCAATTAATTTTAAAGAACTTAATTGACTTGCTGTTATTGCACTAGCGGCTAAAGCATCAACCATAGTTTTATCACCAGGTTTTGCTTTACCGCGTTGATAGACAGCCTGCCAACCTTCATTAAGAAATTTTGATAGTGCATCTGAATCAAACTCAGTTATCCCTGCAATACTTTTTCCACCTGCTCTAAATAAAGTACCAAAGATAGCACCAGAAGCTCCGCCCATACTAATCATTAACTTTGTGCCAATTTGTGTAAAAAAATCACCTATATTAGCTGGTTGAAATTTCTCGTCTTGTAGTAACACAATGATCGCTTCAAACCCTCGTTTGATACCGATACCATGATCACCATCACCGACTACTTGATCTAAAGCAGTTAAAGTTGGCTCGCTTTCGACCATCTTTTCAGCAGTAAATAGCATCATTTTACGGACTTGTAGTAAATTCATTTTTATTTTCTCCATCCTAGTGTTTGGCAAGGTAAATCATAAAGGTGTCGTAATTCTTCATCTAATTTCAATAAGCTAATTGAAAAACCAGACATTTCAAGCGATGTGCAAAAATGACCGACAACAACATCGTGGCTAATTATGCCTCGTATACCAAGTTCAATGCCAACTTTGCGTGTTATGATGTACAACTCGGCGTTACTAAGCGCGCCTAAATTATTAATCAATACGCACACTCGATCGCCTTTTTTAAAAGGTAAATCATCACATAAATTGTCTATCATTTCTTTGACAACTTGATCAGATGAGGTAATCACTTGTCGGCGCAACCCTGCTTCTCCATGAATACCAATACCTATTTCAATCTCGTTATCCTCTAATTGAAAATTGAAATGACTTGATTGGGGTAGTGCACATCCATCTAGGGCAACACCTATAGTACGGACATTGCCATTTGCTTTTGATACTACTTGATAAAGATTATTAAGATCATATTTTTCAAATTGCGCAGCTGCACCAGCAATTTTGTATAAAAACATCAGGCCAGCAACACCTCGACGATCAGAAAGCTTAGATAATGGCGCAGAGGCAATGTCATCAGTTGCTCGAATCGTTTTGATTGTAATATTTTCTTCTGCTAATATTTCAGCTGAAATATCAAAGTTCATGCCATCACCAGAATAGTTGCCATATAAAAAAAGGACGCCTTTCCCTTTTTCTATAGCTTTGGTCACTTCAATAATTTGATCGGGCGATGGCGATGTAAAAACTTCTCCAAGTGCACAGCCATCAATACCTCCTTTACCGATAAAACCAGCAAAAGTCGGCTCGTGACCTGTACCACCGCCTGATACAATGACAACTTGATCATTGGCAATATGGTTACCATAAACAGCACAATGCTCTGAAATTGCTGTTAGCTTTCCCTGATAAGCATAGATCAACCCTTGCATGACTTCTTGCCTTACATTATTGGGATCATTAAGCAGTTTTTTGGGGTTGCGCATTCTTTATTTCCTCTCTATTAATTATTGTTAACATTATTTATTGTAGGAAAAATTAATAACTCAAACGAATACAATTAATGACAAATAATATCCTACTTATTGCGCATCATCGGGATGATTTAGTTGATCTTTATGAGAGCTAGAAATTTAGTTGTTTATTCTTGAAAGAACATAATAGCACCAATACATATTAATAACTTGTTTATAAAAGAATATTGCAGTTATAATTTGTAAAGTTTTCAAAAAAGCTGATATTTGAGTATAACCATCATCAAGAATTATCTATGAATACAGAATCTTATCTTCAACGTTTTAGTGGCATTGCACGGCTTTATGGACAATCAGCTTTACAATGCTTTTCGCAAGCGCATATTTGTGTGATTGGTATTGGCGGCGTGGGTTCTTGGGTTGCTGAATCGCTAGCGCGTAGTGGCATTGGTCAAATCACCTTAATTGATATGGATGATGTTTGCGTTACAAATACTAACCGCCAAATTCATGCATTAAAATCCAATATCGGTAAAGCAAAGACATCGGTTATGGCTGAGCGAATTTTACAAATCAATCCTGAATGTGTTGTGAATGAAATTGATGATTTCATTAATGGAGATAATGTCAGTGAATATTTGGGCACAAAACAATCACCGCGTTATCACTATATTATTGATGCTATCGATAGTGTAAATGATAAAGCGGCTGTACTTGCATATTGTAAGCGACAGAAATTAAAGGTGATTACCATCGGTGGAGCTGGTGGGCAAAAAGATCCTACTCAAATTAAAATTGCTGATTTAGCAAAAACAATTCAAGACCCATTAGCCGCTAAATTACGCGAAAAATTGAAAAATCATTATAAACTTAATAAGGACAGTAAAGGTAAATTTGCCATTCCATGTGTTTATTCTACCGAACAACTAACTTATCCAGCTAAAAATGGGCAAATATGTTTTACCAAAAGTGACGCAGACGGCCCTAAAAAAATGGACTGCGAATCAGGATTTGGGGCAATTACCACAGTCACAGCAACTTTTGGTTTTGTTGCTGTGAGTTATGTATTAAATAGATTATGTCATTTATGATTTATATTTTGAACTAAGCAAACAGCTTCTTTTTTATGTTATGAGTTACTTTCAATAACAACTATTTTTTATTAGAAATAGTTGTTTATCTGTTGCTATTTTTATTATTCAATTTTTTTCTCTTCTTAAAAATCATTGTTCTATTATTAAACTACTTTTTTGTTTAATATCTTATTGTATAAATTAAAAATCTGATTTAGGATAGTGCTAATTTCGTTTTGTTATTATGCTTAAGCATTAAATAGTTTCAAGGAAGATGCCAAACGATCCCGATTTATTTTTTAATTTCAAGGAGAAATCTATGGCAGTAACTAATATGAATGAGTTAAATGAGTTAATGGCTCGAGTGAAAAAAGCACAGGAGACTTATTCAACTTATACTCAAGAGCAAGTCGACAAAATCTTTGTAGCAGCCGCAACAGCCGCAGCGGCAGCACGTATCCCACTAGCACAACAGGCAGTTGCTGAGTCAGGAATGGGAATTGTTGAAGATAAAGTCATAAAGAACCTTTTTGCTGCAGAGTATATTTTAAACAAATTCCGTCACGATAAAACTTGTGGTATAGTGGCTGAAAATGAACCATTTGGTACTATTACTATAGCAGAACCACTTGGTATTATTTGTGGAATTGTTCCAACCACTAACCCTACTTCAACTGCGATTTTTAAATCATTAATTAGTTTAAAAACTCGTAACGCAATTGTATTTTCCCCTCATCCTCGAGCAAAAAAATCAACGATTGAAGCAGCTAGAATTGTATTAGATGCCGCAATTAAAGCTGGTGCACCAAAAGACATTATTGGTTGGATTGATGAACCATCCATTGAGTTATCAAATGCGTTAATGCATCACGATGATGTCTCGGCTATTTTAGCAACAGGTGGACCGGGTATGGTAAAAGCAGCGTACAGTTCAGGTAAACCAGCATTAGGGGTTGGAGCGGGTAATACGCCAGTTGTGATTGATGAAACAGCAGATTTAAAACGTGCTGTGGCTTCTGTTCTTATGTCTAAGACATTCGATAATGGTATGATTTGTGCTTCAGAACAAGCAATTGTTGTGGTTGATTCTGTATATGATGAAGTGCGCAGTTTATTAACCCAATATGGTGCATATGTATTAAACGCTAAAGAAACTAAAGCTGTACAAGGTATTATCTTAAACGATAAAGGCGCGTTAAATGCTAATATTGTTGGACAACCAGCGACCAAAATTGCTGAAATGGCCGGCTTCAAAGTACCAGCAGGTTCGAAAGTTCTTGTTGGCGAGGTGAATAAGGTTGATTTGTCTGAACCATTTGCTCATGAAAAACTTTCGCCAACGCTTGCTATGTTTAAAGCTAAAGATTTTTCTGAAGCAGTTGATAAAGCCGAAAAATTAGTTGAAATGGGCGGGATGGGGCATACTTCTGTGCTTTATACTGATCAAGATAGTAACCGTGAACGTATTGCTTATTTTGGTAGTAAAATGAAAACTTGCCGTATTTTAATTAACCAACCAGCAGCTCATGGCGGTATTGGTGATTTGTATAACTTTGATTTGGCGCCGTCTTTAACATTAGGGTGTGGCTCTTGGGGCGGTAACTCGGTATCTGAAAATGTTGGACCGAAGCATTTAATCAATAAGAAAACAATCGCTAAGAGAGCAGAAAATATGTTATGGCACAAATTACCAAGTTCTATCTATTTTAAACGTGGCTCGCTTCAAGTTGCTTTAAATGAAGTGATTGAGCAAGGTGCTAAAAGAGTATTTTTAGTAACTGATAAATTCTTATTTAATAATGGTTACTCTAAACAAATTACAGATCAGTTTGAAGCACAAGGTGTGATTTGTGAAACTTTCTTTGATGTTGAAGCAGACCCAACATTAAGTGTTGTTCGTAAAGGTACTGATTCAATGACAGCTTTCCAACCAGACACTGTTATTGCTTTAGGTGGTGGTTCTCCTATGGATGCCGCGAAAATTATGTGGGTACTTTATGAACATCCAGAAACAAAATTTGATGAACTCGCATTGCGTTTTATGGATATTCGTAAACGTGCTTGCCACTTCCCTAACATGGGTAAAAAAGCGAAATTAATCTGTGTGACAACCACATCAGGTACTGGTTCTGAAGTTACCCCTTTTGCGGTTGTAACTGATGATGCAACAGGTCAAAAATATCCATTAGCGGATTATGCGATTACACCAAATATGGCCATCGTTGATGCGAATTTAGTCATGAATATGCCTCGATCACTTTGTGCTGCTGGAGGCTATGATGCCGTAACTCATGCTTTAGAAGCTTATGTATCAGTTATGGCAAGTGAGTTTTCTGATGGCCAAGCATTACAAGCATTAAGTCTGTTAAAAACCTACTTACCGACAAGTTATAGAGAAGGAGCTAAAAATCCTGTTGCTCGAGAAAAAGTGCATAGTGCAGCAACGTTAGCTGGCGTTGCTTTTGCTCAAGCATTCCTTGGTGTTTGTCACTCAATAGCTCATAAAATTGGTGCAGCATTCCATATTCCTCATGGTGTTGCTAATGCGATGTTAATTAGTAATGTTGTGCGTTTTAATGCAACCGACAAACCAACTAAACAAGGTACGTTTAGCCAATATGGTTATCCTAAAGCAGTTAGCCGTTATGCCGAAATTGCTGATCATTTAGGCCTAACCGTAGCTACGGATAATGATGAAAAGAAAGTCGAAAAATTAATTGGTTGGTTAGATCAACTTAGAAAAGATCTGGATATTCCATTTTCTATTAAAGAATTTGGTGTGGATGAAAATACTTTCTTAGCACAAGTTGATCAATTAGCGATTGATGCTTTTGATGACCAATGTACAGGTGCAAACCCACGTTATCCTTTAATTGCAGAATTAAAACAAATTCTGCTTGATACCTATTATGGTCGTGCATATCAAGACAACGGTGATATTAGCGAAGATGTTGCTATCAATACCGCC
>NZ_LZGZ01000332.1:0-2905 GCF_001690515.1 Gilliamella sp. Fer4-1
TGTTTATTGGGAGCCAATAACTTTTCTGGCTCCCGAGGTGGAATTCGTTGTTTTCGTTTTGTTTTAAGATTCAGTTTTAACTCACAATACACCCGATAAACACGTTTATGATTCCAACGATATCCCAGTTTTCTGATTCGATTAAAACACTTAGGAAAGCCCCAACGTAAATGCCGGTCTGTGATAGCATTCAACACCGAAACAATCACCGAATCATCCTGTAACTTAGCTTGATAATAGTAAGCACAACGGCTTAAGCCAACAATGGCACAACTCATAGCAATAGTAACCGAATGATTTTGTTGTAGTTGCTGTGCCCACCTTTTACGTGCCCCAGTTGGCACTAAAGCTTTTTTATGATTTCTTCCTGAAGCTGAGATTTTAAGCTCAGTTCGGCAAACATCTGCTTAAGCTTGCGGTTTTCAGCCTCCAGCTCCTTTAAGCGTTTGATATCCGACGTTTCCATTCCGCTGTATTTTTCTCGCCATTTATAGAAAGTTGAATTACCCATGTCATATGTACGGCACAACTCTTTAACGGGTACACCTGCCTCTGCTTCTTTTAAAATAGCGACGATTTGATGTTCAGTCATTTTTTTCATAATTAAATCCTCTTTTACTTTTATCATAGAGAATTTTCTACTTTTTTGCTGTACTATTTTAGGGGATAGTTACACAATGACACGATAATCAAATAGATTGGCTATATACAATGTCAGTATTCTTATCTCGCACATTAATATTTTGCAATCAAATTTTGAAGAGTAAGAAAAATGTAGTGCCAATTGTTAGCAAAGAAGCCTCTACAAAAAACTTAATATCTCAAAGGCTTCTTTTTCTATCTCGATTAACAAACGTTTTTATTAACAATTCTCCTTTCTTCATCCTCAGAACCGATGTAAAACTGTAGGGCTATGTTAAATTAGTCAGTGGTTATCTTACTTATTCTAAACAAATAAAGTTATTAAAAATCTACCAAGTAACACAGGCAACCCTATCGCTATTTCCTTGGTTAAAATAAAAATCTACATCGCCAATTTGTGCATAAACATTATATCTTTTTATTGGTTCACCATTACTTTCTTGATATGTATCGATTACCCAGTAATCACCAAACAACCAATCTGTTCCACTATAATCATAAATAATTCCCCATTCATTAAATAACCCACCTACCCATTTACCTGTGTACTCATTAAAATAGCTGATTCTACGCTGATAAGTATTTCCCTGCCCTGGGGCACCTAAATTCCAGCCATGCCCATTTGCATTAGTATAATCTTGTATTGCAGGAACAGCATACTTTTGCGATAATGTGGATAAAGAATCACAAAATGAAATAGCATTGCTATAATGCATGTCTGTATTTCCAGATTTTACAATATACCAACGATCTATTTTAAATTGATACAACAAGTTTTTTTTGACATCACGATAAAGTTCAAATCTCGAAGGTTTAAATGTTTTGTTGCTTGAATCTTTTGTTGGTCCTTTTAAGGTCACCAAAACAATATTACTATCTAATGCACCGTTTTCAGCCATTAATGATAATGTAATACCTGATCCCGAAACAGATTTGACTGTACTGCTATTGATTGCAATCATTTCTCTTGCTGTCATACCAGTAAGTATTAGCTTAAAAGATAAGTTATTTGCCCCAGTAGTAGGAAAGTTTTTTGAGGCATTCTTAAGGCTTTGTACTTTAAATCCATTATCTGGATCCCATTGTTCCTTTGGTCCCGCATATTCTTTCTTACCATTGTTTAAATTAGGTTGTGCATAACAAACCAAAGGCACATCAATTTTTGGTTTAATATAATAAGAATGGCTAGCTCCTTTAAAATAGCTTGTTTTAGGGTCGCCATATTTGGTGGATAAAAGCACATCGGTAGAACTAAGCGTTAATTTATAGGGTGCTTCGCATGGGTCTAATGCATTATTGGGGTTAGCTTTGACTTGCTGAGTAATATCGACGTTTTTATAATTTTCCCACCTCACTTTTAATTCACCTGATGCTTTAGCATCACTATCACCATCGCTATCAGCCCAATAATGGTATGGCTCTGCGATTAACGTATCGAACGAAACAGATGGATAATTTTCATTGCCTGCAGAAAGAAGAGGAATTACGCTTTGGATACGGTTAAAGGTGTTGATACTATTAGGTAATTCTATTGGTTTATCGGCGCTTGAATTATCTTCTTCAGGAGAAATCAAGCTCCCATCGGGTAATGTAATGCTTAATAATTCATTTAGTGTGGTAATTGGTGTTACTCCACCATCTAATGTTAAATAAGGTTCATGACCATGAATCACTTTTACCGTTGTTGCCGATAATGTCGCCATGGAATTATTAGATATTATTATACCCAACAGCGCTATTATGGTTCCAAAAGTATAATATTTAAATTGGATTATTTCAACTGCAACAGACGTCTTTTTAATTTTGCTATTTTTACTGAATATTGAGGACTTCTTCGTACCACTAAATGCGAAGAAGTACGGAATACCAATTAAATAAGATTTATTATTAAAGGAGTGTACTAAATAATTAAAAAACAAAGATTTCAGCGAAATTAATTTGTTATTTAAGCATTTGTTTGTCACTTTCTTCATTTTAACACTCTCCATTCGATAATTCAAGTTTTATAATAAAAATCAATATATTGCACTTATTGTTAAAATACTTTTTAATGCATCCTGTTTTTAAATCATTCATAAAAAACAGGATGATTGCAATTCAATCTGAATTTGACGGTATTATCATCCAATAATAGCATGGTTTTATAAAAACATCCTATAATTTTTCCTTAAAATTTATAAGGATATCTTGTGTTTTGATTGTTAATTATTAAATAATAACCATATCATAACTTTGATTATATATATGTGAAAATTAGCTATAC
>NZ_LZGZ01000333.1:0-12666 GCF_001690515.1 Gilliamella sp. Fer4-1
TTAACTTATCATCTTGCGTTATAATCTTATCTCCTTTTTCTGCTTTATTGTCATTTAAAAATAGATTAATCTGTTTCGATAAAATTATTTTTTTCGGTACTGTTGTCATCAACTAATTTGGCAAATTCTGACTGCTTACCATTTATTTGAAATTGATAATTAGCGCGCCAATAACCTGGTTCTTTCTCAATATCACTTTGGTTATCTGTTGCATAGGAAAACGTTGCATTAACTTCTTATAACTTATAAGTTAACATTAAATCAATACGTTGCTATTATTTGTTTTGAGTCACATTTGGTTTTAGTCACAACCGCAATCATTATCACTAGCTTGTTTTTTCTTGGCTTGTTGTTTGGCTACAATGGCATTGACCTTTTTTGTTACAACAATTAAGTGATCTTTTGCATCAGAATAGTTTTGTTCTGTAGCCTTAGCAAACCATTGTTTTGCTTTAAAATAGTTCTTTTTTACACCTGTACCTTGGTAGTAGAGCATGGCTAATGTATATTGGGCAATTGCATCCCCTTTTTTAGCGGCTTTTGTATCCCACTCAATTCCTTTTGAATAGTTTTGTTTTGTGCCTTGCCCGTTAAAGTACAATAAAGCTAAGCTATGTTGAGCGGCAATATTGCCTTGATTGGCTGCTTTTTCAAACCATTCTTTTGCTTTAATATAGTCAGGCTGTGTTTCTGATTGCTGTTCGAATCCATTTTCGATACCTTTAAATTGGCGTTTTTTAGCATATGAACCATCGGCATACATAAGGCCTACGTGGTACTGCGCTTCAGCATCATTTTGTTCTGTTGCTTTTTGATACTCTTGATTAAAATCAAACATAGTTTGTTGATCGGCATTTGCCGCAACACTAAAACATAAAACTAGTGATAACGTAGCAAAAAACTTTAGCATACAACTTCCTTCAAAAATAAATACCGAGTATTTTATCGTATTTATTTGTTTAGTATAGCTTAATTAGTTTGTTTCAACCTTAATCGCGATCGTAAAAGAAGTATAATATTGTTATTTATTCAATAATACACTGTAATTAACCATGACTTTTTAGCTTAGGGAATGAGTATTGATTAGATTTTGAAGCAAAAATAGTAAATTTTTATCTTAACTATTCAGAATGTTGTGAGTTTTATTCGTTTAAGGCAGCACTATCAATTATAACAGTTTATTTTAAATAAATTTGCTAAATACTAGCTAGCATTTCTATTACTTTTCTTATTTTATATTAGGTAATGTCTACCTGCTGAGTGCCAATATGATGAAATGGTGGGTCGTGAGCGATTCGAACGCTCGACCAACGGATTAAAAGTCCGCTGCTCTACCGACTGAGCTAACGACCCATCTAAAGATGGTGGGTGATACCGGGTTCGAACCAGTGACCCCCTCCTTGTAAGGGAGGTGCTCTCCCAACTGAGCTAATCACCCTTACCGTGTGGGTGTGCATTATAAGGCACGCCTTATTTCAGTCAACCTTTTTTTTTAAATTTCTCTAAAATTTGCTTCGTTCGATTTAATTTTAAACATTTTTTGGGTGATAGTTCGCAAAAATACCTTTTATCCATTCTTATTTTAAAAAGGGCAATTAGGATTAAGCCATGTTGTTAGCAAAAATTAAAAGATAATCCATCATGCTTTTTAATAAAAAACGCATCATTATTTATGTCGAACCTACTATTTTACGTTATAGGATAGTGAGCGCAGTTAAGCAACACACTACATCAAATGCTAGCGAAGATCTAATTGTATGGAATTATCAAAATGAGGCTGATTTAGCGGTTTTCATTGATGATCTACAAAAAAAATTTTCTGCTCGTACTGAATTTGAGCTCAATTTGGACATTAATTTAACCCAAATGCAACAACTAGCTTTGCCAGATGTAAAGCTCAAATTCAATGAATTGAGTTTATATGTTGAAGCTAACATCCATAAATTATTTCAATTACCAGCTAAAAGTGTGTTTTTTGATTTCGCTTATTCAACTGAACAAAAAAAGCAAATTACAGTGGTGATAGCTGAACGTCATTATATTGAAAATTGGATTAATCTTTTTAATAAGTATGGATTGTTATTAACGTTTGTAGGGTGTGGGTTTGAAAATACTAAAATTAATTTTTTACCTTGGCGGCAAGAGAAGCAAACAAAGCAACAACGGCAACTGATATTCGTGGCAACTAGTGTTATTGGTGTAATCGGTTGTTTGCTCTGTTATTTGTGGATGCAAGCTCAAAACGAGCTACAAACTTATGATGAAAAACGCTTGCAACAACAAGGTATAACACAAAAGCTAACTGAAGAGCTAATGCATGATTTGCCTAATCCATCATTAAGTCAAAAACAAATTCAGCAATCTTTAGTATTGCTTTCACAGCAGTTGCCTTCTGTAATCTGGCTTGATTGTTTTTATTATGAGCCACAAAAAGTAAAGATTGAAGGGCAAAGCTTTAGTTATGTTGAGCTAACTAAATTTAATCAAAGTTTGTTAACGCTAAAAAATATAAGTAGCAGTCAAGTTAAAACAATCTTATCCAATAAAAATCATTTATTTTTTGAAATGGAAATAATGCTTAGTGAATAGTGATTTTTTTGAACGCCCAATTTGGCAACAATATATGCTTTGTGTTTTATTTGGTTTGGTGTTTTTTGTAATCGTTTATCTGTTGTTTATTAAAGATATTCGGCAACAAGCACAGCTAGCAGTCGAGTCATATCAGCAAATAGTTATTGAAAATGAGCAATTACAAGCAAAAGCTAGCCGTTATCAGGCAAGTAAAAATAGTTTATATAGTTTGATATCAGATAGGGAATTCGCATTGGCGATCGAGCAAAATCATCTTTCATTAGTATCTTTTAAGCATTATCAAACAGATAAAACAGCTAATTGGGATATTGAGTTAGAGGGGCAGTTTTTTGATTTTATTAATTTTATTTCATCATTAACCGATGATTTTTACTATCTTGATTTTAAAAATCTTAAAATCAGCAAGCAAGATCAACAGTTACAAATAATGTTTACTTTATTGTTTGAAAAGGATCATCAATGAAGCCCTATCTTTATAAATGTATTGTTTTATTTTGTGCTATCTGTTTTGAGTTAAAAGCTAATATCCTGTTGGAAAGCGATCCTTTTCAACAACATTACCGAGTTTCTTGTAGTGAACAAACAGCATTACTACTTGAGCAAATTCAAGCTTGGCATTTTAGAGGGTTTATGAAACAAATTGATCAGAATTATCAACAAATTTGGTTAGCCTCTGATAATCATTGGCTAGCAATAACTGATAATACAGTGCCAAATGTTTTGTTTCCTTGGTATGTACAATCTTCACTAAACGATAAAATAATATGGCAAGCAGATTTACCTGATTATTGCCATAATATTGTATTATGGACGATGTTGCTAAATGAGTAATAAAATTGCCGAAAACCAAAAATATCAAGAGTTACAATTGGTTATCTACATATTAACTAAGGTTAAAAGCCGTTTGCTGATAGTATTTATATTTTTAGCAATCAACACAAATACTAGTAATGCCAATATACTCCTATCATCAAACGCTGATCAGCAAAAAAATATTTCAATGGCATTTTATCAAACGGATATTGCAATTATCTTGCAAGCGTTAGCCGATAGTAAACAAATGAACCTGGTTATGTCAGAAGATATATCAATTAAACAGACCATTAAACTTAATAATGTTGATTGGTATAAAGCGCTAAAAATCATATTAGATTCAGCGAATTTACAAGCAGAAATTGATGATAATATTTTGCTTATTTCTAAAGCGATAGATCCTGAAATTTTATTGCAAAAACAACAATCAGAACAAAGAGAAAAAGAATTAAACCAACCTATTAGTTCTTTATTTATAGCTGTTAATTATGCAGATCCAACAACTTTAATTGAAATGATTCAACAGCAAGATTTGTTATCACCACGAGGTCGGGTTACATTTGATAAACGGACCAATTCTCTCGTTATTGCTGATGTACCAAAACAATTTGCAAATATCAAAAAATTAGTTAAAACACTGGATAAACCGATGCCCCAAGTTCATATCTCAGCGCATATTGTTACCATGAGTGATGAAAGTATGTCAGAACTAGGTATTAAATGGGGTTATGAAGGGTCTTCATCGCAATTATTAGATAAGTTTGATGTTGGGCTTGGCGTCAGCCATTCAACCTCTACAGTTGGTTTTAATTTAGCTAAACTATCGGGGCATTTACTCAATTTAGAGTTGTCAGCGCTTGAATCTGAGAATCAACTTGAGATTATAGCCAGCCCTAATTTACTTACAGCTAATCAAAATATGGCGTCAATAAAACAAGGTACAGAAATTCCTTACGAGGTTTCTAGCGGTAGTAATGGTGCTACTTCAATTGAATTCAAGCATGCTGTTTTGGGGTTAGAAGTGACACCTAAAATATTATCTGATGAGCTGATGGTTTTAGATTTGTATATCACGCAAAATACGGCTGGGCGTTCAATAAAACGTAGTGATAACGGTGAAGTATTAGCTATTGATACGCAAGAAATTAAAACACAAGTTCAGATAAAAAATGGAGAAACCGTTGTATTAGGCGGTATAGTTCAACAAGTTAATACTAAAAATAAGCAAAAAGTGCCTAGTGCTGGGGACATACCATTAATTGGTCGCTTATTTAAACACAATAGTAACAAACAACAAAAACGTGAGCTGGTTATTTTTATTACACCACAATTGGTTGAGTAAATGTCAATGGAGTTGTATTATATTTTAACTTGTTTTAGCTTTGGCTTTGATAAGTAATTATTGTTTTAAAGTCTATAATTTTAGTCGTTATTATTACCATTTATTATAAAAGTAGAGAATATTATGCATGTTGTTGCTTCTGATCTAGACGGTACTTTATTAACACCTGAACATAGCTTATCGCCTTATACCAAACAAGTCCTTCAAGCGCTTCGTAAAAAAGGTATCCATTTTGTTTTTGCAACTGGTCGGCACCACATTGATGTTGCCCAAATGCGGGAAAATATGGAAATTGATGCTTTTATGATTACTTCTAACGGTGCGAGAGTGCATGATAGTGCGGGCAATTTAGTTTTTAGCCAAAGTATTGAGCCATCGCTTGCTTGTGAAATAGCTAAAATGAGTATGGATGACCCTTTAGTTTATACTCATTTATATCGTGGTGATCATTGGTTAATCAATAAAGAAGATACATTTTCATTAGAATTTTACCAAGACACCCAGTTTACTTATCAGTTATTTAACCCACTTGATTTTGATACTAATGATATTGCTAAAATTTATTTTACTACTACTGACGATGCGCTTTACCCACATTTGGTTCAGTTAAAAAATCGGTTAGAAGCAAAATTCGGTAATAAAATTAGCATTGCCTTTTCAACATTAAATTGCCTTGAAGTAATGGCTGAAAATGTGTCTAAAGGTAGTGCATTGAAAAAGGTTGTTGAAAAACTAGGCTACAGTTTACAAGACAGTATTGCTTTTGGTGATGGCATGAATGACTACGAAATGCTAAAAGCTGCCGGTAAAGGTTGCATAATGCAAAATGGCAGTGCTGAGCTAAAGGCATTGTTACCAAAATTAGAGGTTATTGGATCAAATGCTGAAGAGGCAGTACCACATTACCTAAGTAAATTATTTTTATAATGATCAGATTCAAAAAATGAATATAATTTTTGATAAAGAACTCAATACATTAGGACTGCGCTGTCCTGAACCGATTATGTTAATCAGGAAAGCAATTCGAGATCTGGCTATCGGGCAAGTCCTTTATGTGATTGCCGATGATTTGGCGACGACCCGTGATGTTCCTAGTTTTTGTCGCCATATGGAGCACCAATTGCTGTCATCACAAATAGAGTCTCAACCTTATCAGTACTGGATTAAAAAATCACATTAGTTAAACTGCTATTTTGATGAAAAATTTTATAAAAAAAGTACGTGAGTTAAGTTAGATCAACTTGTTTTAGGTAAAAACGTAATGTACGCCAATCATTGGCTTGAAGATTATCGGCCATTAACAAAAGTGTACAGTGCTTACCGTCATGTCTGGATTTTAAATTCAGGATAATAACATAGCGGAATATAAGCGGTGTATGCATTAAATACCAGCGCTGTTTATGCCAATAGATTTGATTGATAGCGTGAAATAACGCAAATTCACCTTTAATTGTTTTGAAATAACATAGGCTATGCCACCATTGAATTATTAATAAGATTAGAATAATAAAGGTATAAGTATCTAAGGATGTATTAGCAAACATGACTAGACAAAGCATCATAAGTATTGAATAAAACAGAGTTGAAATCATTAATTGTAGCTTGGATATGTTAAGTTTTATGCTCCACATAATGTAAGATGTATTTGGTTAAAATAGAATTATTTCAGGATTTCTTTAAAAATTGCTTAAAATAATGCTAAAGATGGGAGATAATGCACACAATTTTAGTGTGTTTTAATGGGTGAGCGATCAATCATTAGCATTTTCTTTTAATGTCAATGTGAAGATCCTTATCGAAAGATAGGTTGAGTAAATTTGGCGCAGAGATAACTCTGATGCCATTATTTTTGCCTTAAAAATTTAGATAGGAAAGATTTGTGATATTAATTAAAGTGTTAAAATTTCTTCTAAAATTATTCATCGGTTTATTTCTTTGTGGCTTGGTTATTGGTATTGCTGGTTATGCTTATTATTCTAAAGACCTTCCGGACGTTACAACATTAAAAGATGTTCGATTACAAACGCCAATGCAAGTATTAAGTAAAGATGGCGAGCTAATCGCTACCTTTGGTGAACGTCGTAGAACCCCATTAAAATATAACGAAATTCCACCAATTGTGGTTAATGCCGTTATAGCAACCGAAGACGCTCGTTTTCATGAACATTTTGGTATCGACCCAATTGGTATTGCTCGAGCGATGTATATTGGTTTAAAACATAAAGGGTTTTCTCAAGGTGGTAGTACAATCACTCAGCAAGTCGCAAAAAACTTTTTCTTAACTCCTGAAAAAAGTATAACCCGTAAAGCTAAAGAAATAATTTTGGCTATTCGTATGGAAAAAGAGTTATCGAAAGAAGAAATCATGGCACTGTACCTTAATATGATTAATTTTGGTTCTAGAGCATATGGTGTTGCAGCGGCATCTTATACATTTTTTGGTAAAACACCAGAACAGTTAACCATTGATGAAGCTGCTCTATTAGCAGGCTTACCAAACGCGCCATCTGCGTTTAACCCTATTTCACACCCTGATCGTGCATTGGCTAGACGTAATTGGGTGTTAGGTCGTATGTTAGATCAATCCTATATCACTCAAGCTGAATATAATGAAGCGATTACAAAGCCTTTAGGAGCAAGTTATCACTCACCACAAATTGAATTTTCTGCTCCTTATGTAGCTGAAATGGCGCGCCAATTTATGTACGATAAGTTTGGTGAAAATGCTTATACGGACGGCTATAAAGTCTATACGACTATCTCGAAAACAGATCAAATAGCGGCTACTGAATCAGTACAAAAACATATTATTGATTATGATATCAGGCATGGTTATCGAGGTGCTGAAAAAGTATTATGGAAGCAAAATGAAACGCCATGGAATTCGGAGCAAATTCAACAAACTCTTGATAAATATATTTGTTATAGCGGTATGTGCCCAGCGGTTGTCATGACTTCATCAGATAAAGAAGCAACGGCCGTATTATCTGATAAAAGTAATATTACTATTACATATCAAAATATGAAATGGGCTCGGCCATTTATTAGTGATACTCGGCAAGGGGCATTTCCTAAAAAGGTGTCTGACACGCTAACAGCTGGACAACTAATTTGGGTGAAAAAATCTGCTGATAATTGGGAGTTAGCACAAATCCCAGCAGTTAATGCAGCTTTAGTATCGCTTGATTCAGATAATGGCGCCATTAAAGCAATTGTAGGCGGTTATGATTTCAATTTAAGTAAATTTAACCGAGCAACACAAGCGCTTCGACAATTAGGTTCGAATATTAAACCGTTTATTTATACTTCAACGTTAGAGCAAGGTTTAACAATGGCTACGCTTCTTAATGACGCACCAATTGTCCGCTCTACAGGTAGTGCTACATGGCGCCCGAAAAACTCGCCACCTAATTATGCTGGTCCATTACGTTTAAGAATAGGGCTAGGTATGTCTAAAAATGTAATGATGGTAAGAGCCTTGCGTGCAGTTGGTATTGATTATGCTGCGACTTATTTAGAGCGTTTTGGATTCCCTAAAGAAAATATTTCACATAATGAATCGTTAGCGTTAGGCTCTGCTTCATTTACACCGTTACAAGTAGCAAGAGCATATTCTGTTATCACTAATGGCGGTTATTTAATTACCCCATACTTAATTGAAAAAATAGAATACAATAATGGATCTGGTACAATTTATCAGCATCAACCGGTGATTGCTTGTCAAAGTTGTAATGATGATGTTGTTACAGAAGAAGTAAAATCAATATCATTAGATAATGTTGAGAATGAATCTGATGGATCTGATAGTGAAGAGCCAGAACAAGCCAACCTTAAATCAGACGATAATATCGTGTTGCCAGATATAAACCTCAATAATAAAACGATTGATGTAACGCCAAAATATGCACCGCATACGGTAAATAGTGGAATCGCATTTATTATGAAAGATGGTCTTCGTTCTATTGTATTCGGTGGTTCAAATTGGCAAGGTACTGCATGGCGTGTAAAAGCATTGGGTAGGAAAGATGTTGGCGGTAAAACAGGAACAACCAATGCATCTAAAGACGTTTGGTTTTCTGGATTTGGCGGCAATATTGTAACGACTGTTTGGATGGGATTTGATGATCACCGGCGTGAGTTAGGGCGAACTTTTCGAGCTGAAGCAGGGGCTGTGACTGCAAATCCTGTATGGGTTGATTATATGAAAGTTGCCCTAAAAGATGTACCAATAAGAGAAGATGTCAAACCAGAGAATGTAATTTCTGTTACTATCGATGAAAAAACAGGATTACTGCCTCAATCTGGCTCTAAAACAATGTCAGAATATTTTATCAAAGGGACTGAACCAACAGGTTATGCTACGCAGGAAGTTGGTACTAGTGTAACAGATTCAGAGGGTAATACTTCAGAGCTTTTCTGATAAAGGATTTAAAATGAATGGTTCAATAAGAATTATTGGCGGAAAATGGCGTGGGCGTAAATTGCCAGTTTTAGACAAACAAGGATTGCGTCCAACCACGGATCGTATCAAAGAAACCCTATATAACTGGTTAATGCCAGTGATACATGATAGTGATTGTTTGGATTGTTTTTCAGGGAGCGGCTCATTAGGATTTGAAGCCGCATCGCGAGGCGCTAAAAGTGTTACCTTGCTTGAAAAAGATAAGCAAGTAGCACAACTACTTAATAAAAACAAACAGCTTATTGATAAAGATACTATCAATGTCTATCATACTGACACCTTACAGTGGTTAAATAAGCCTACTGAAAAACAGTTTGATATTGTATTTATCGATCCACCATTTCATCAAGCATTGGTAGCAAAAACGGTGAGTGCGCTTGGTAATAACAACTGGTTAAAACCATCAGCTTATATTTATATTGAAACAGAAATAGGGCATGATTTAACAGCTTATATTCCAACTAATTGGCATTTGCATCGCGAAAAAACTGCTGGGCAGGTTCACAGTTATCTTTTTATACAAGAAGGCATTTAATGTTTATATTTATTGGTAAAGTATTATATTCGTTTATATGGTTGTTTTTATTATTTAATCTTATTCACCCTTATCCAAAGCCAGCCAATGTGGTCGCCAATGTCGGTTTAATTGCGTTTGCTGTTACTCATGGTTTACAAGCGTTGATGTTAAATTCTACCATGACCAATCAAGAAAAGCAGCAAGACAAATTTAAAGTATTACGTTTGTTCTTATTTGGTATTTTTGAATCACTTAGCTGGAAAGATAAAAAATGAAAGCAAAAATAGTTGCCAAATAAAAAATTTTTTGTATAATGCTCTCCACTTCTTCCGAAGTATTCAAATAAGCGGGAATAGCTCAGTTGGTAGAGCACGACCTTGCCAAGGTCGGGGTCGCGAGTTCGAACCTCGTTTCCCGCTCCAATATAACATCACAGCATTGCAATACTCGCCAAGAAAATGGGTAAATGCCTTCTCTAGAATATAAGTAAAAATCATACCAGAATACATTATAGTACTGAAAATTTAGTACAGATTATAAACAATAGACGGTGAGTTATGCCTTATCTAATATGCAGCTTGCTAAAAAACTGAAAATGACAAATAGCATCTTAAGAAAGGTGTAAGTGTGCTTTATCAATAATCCAAATCGGTGAAGTATAAATATAGGGAACAACATTTATCATAGTATCTTGCACCTCCGATCAGCCGTCAATTAAAGATTAGCGTGCCAGATTATTACACTTGGTGTAAACGTGAATCAAAATCAAATGGGTTATTTGATAATATCAAAGCGCTCTATTAGCAACATAAAGTACGGTTAAGCTCACCAATCACGGAGATAGGTTATGCGGTGTCAAAAAGAACGGGGAGTCGAGCACGATAAAAGTCATTCGGAAAAACTATTGATTTTATTGAAGTTTTTTGAGTGGTAACAAATAGTAACATTAATCCTTTTGCAGCAAGACTATTTTATGATGTACAGGCCAATACACTATGTACTAGCTCAAACCTAATCTGACAGTTACCAGTTTTTATTGGGTGTCTGTCAGGTTAAATCTGGTTCAGATTTTTTCCCAGATCCGTTTTCCATCAAGCAATGTTTAAATTGGTGTTCGACCACAGCACATTTTTCCCTGATGAATTCGTTCATTATTGTAATAATGCAGCCAATTGTCCAGATCTGTTTGGAGTGTTTCTAAATCTGAATAACGCTTTTTTACGGAATGTCACCATATAAAACTCATGTAAAATAGTTTTATGAAAGCGCTCGCAGATCCCATTCGTTTGTGGCAACATAGCTTTTGTCTTAGTATGGTCAATATCATTAATCGCCGGATAAAGTTGATAATCATGCTTTTCAATTGTAAATACCCCAAACTTAGTACACAACTCACGTAGAAAATCATGCTGCTTGTTTTAGTGTTTTATACTCAATCGGTGTCATGTTATTTAATGCCTCATGCGGTCTTTCGGTGTTATAAATTGTTAACCATTCTTCAGTTATTCTCCTTGCTTGAGCTAAGTTGTTAAAAAGATATAAATCGAGTACTTCAGTACGATAGGTACGATTAAATCGTTCAATATAGCCATTTTGATAAGGGCTACCGGGCTGGATATAATCAATGGTTATATCATGTGATTTAGCCCAGTTTATCCAAATAACGAGTCGCTCTACCTGCGGGTAAACTCACGCCAATATCAATGCCTAATGCCTCGTAATAGTGACTGAATGATTTTTTTTAGCGCCTGTGCCTACGTTTTACGTGCCTTTGTGGGCACTAAAGCTTTTTTATGATTTCTTCCTGGAGCTGTGATTTTAAACTTAGCTCAGCAAACATCTGTTTAAACTTACGGTTTTCGGCCTCCAGCTCCTTTAAGCGTTTAATATCCGACGTTTCCATTCCGCTCTATTTTTCCCGCCATTTATAAAAAGTTGAATTACCCATGCCCTATTTACGGCACAACTCTTTAACGGGAATACCTGCCTCTGCTTCTTTTAAAATAGATGCGATTTGATGTTCAGTCATTTTTTTCATAATTGAATCCTCTTTTACTTTTATCAGAGAATTTTATACTTTTTTGCTGTACTATTTTAGGGGGTAGTTACAATACTATTTCACATGTATATTAATTTGCTATACAATACATATTCATACTAAATAAAAAACGGCAATTAAAATGAGAACTGAAACGAAAGAATCGCCTATTAATATTAGAGCTAAGGCATCTCAAAAAGAATTGATTGATATTGCAGCGCATTTACTATCTAAATCACGCACTGATTTTATTTTAGAAGCGGCCTGCTCAAAAGCTGAAGATGTTTTGCTTGATCAGCGCCTTTTTTTAATCGACGATGAACAGATAAATGCCTTCAATCATGCAATAGAAGCCTCTTTTGATAGCAATGAAAAAATTCAAGCTTTATTGTCCCGGAAGTCACCATGGGAAAAATAGAAGCGCCACATTTATTGAATGAAGATCATGATGTTATGTCATTTGATTGTGAAGAGTTGTCTTTGAATGAATGGTTGAAGAAAAAATCCTTAAAAAATCAAAAAAGTGGTGCTTCACGTACATTTGTAATTTGTAACAATAACAAAGTAATCGGCTTTTATTGTTTATCAACAGGCAGTATCCTGCATCGACAACTAACATTGAGTAGGTTTAAGCGCAATATGCCCGATCCTATTCCTGTTATTATTCTAGGTCGTTTAGCTATTGATAAAAATTACAAAGCAAAAGGATTAGGTGCAGCATTATTAAAAGATGCTATATTACGCTCGAAAGAAGTCTCTAAACAAGTTGGTTCTAGAGCACTATTGGTACATAGCTTAACAGATGAAGCCAATGCGTTTTATATTAAATTTGGATTTGTTGATTCTGGAATTCAGGAAAGAACAATGCTAATCTCTTTATGGTAATAAAATTAGGCTTAATT
>NZ_LZGZ01000334.1:0-479 GCF_001690515.1 Gilliamella sp. Fer4-1
ATTATCAGTGATTCATTACAGCGCTTAAAAATTGGTAGAAAATTTAAGTTAATTATTTTATTTATAAAACAAATAGTTATAATTAGAGTGTTCCCTGTATACACAGGGATAAACCGCACCCGACGCAGGGTTTAAAGTCGCGCCGTTCGTGTTCCCTGTATGCACAGGGATAACTGTATTAATGACAAATTTTTGACGTGGTCCGATCTAAAACGTTTTGTTATAGATAAATCTGTCAATGAAATTAATCATAAAAATGATCTCAATATTTCATATGAACCAAAAAATTGGACGTTCATTTACAGATATTGAATTTTTCATTGAAGTTGACCCAGATGCGAATTTTTTGGAGAATAAATTATGAGCAGAATTTTACTTGAGAAAAATAAAAGAAATGGGGAAAAATTTTATGAAGTTAAAAGTTTCAAGTATTTTATCAAATCATAATGAATCACTAATGAATATTTTAGGTGAAGATA
>NZ_LZGZ01000335.1:0-15268 GCF_001690515.1 Gilliamella sp. Fer4-1
ATCATCAACTACAACAAATTATTTAATGTTATACAGTTGTAAAAAATATTCAGGATTCTATACCATTTAAGCGTGAAAATAACTGATTATCTTAAACTTAAGTAAACAATTCATGCCCATTAGCTAAGAATAAATACGAATTTTGTTAATAAAAAACAAAAAACAGTTGCGAGTAAGCAATTTATGTTATATTTTGTTCAGTAGCTTTAATTATTAACTCAGTTAAAGGTTATTATTTTATGATTTGTTTTTGCGTTTTTGTTACTAATTTTATCACTAAACATCATCATCACCATCATTCCTGAATAGTCTTCGGGCGATTGGTGCTGGAAGACGTTGGTCTTCCGGTGATATCGCAAAAGCAAATAGAAAACCCTCGGAAGATCAAACTTCCGGGGGTTTTTTGTTTGTAATTTATAAATTTTTTGGATAGATGGGAGAATATTATGTTAGATAATTCGCGTTTACGCATTGCGATGCAAAAATCAGGCCGTTTAAGCGATGAGTCAAAAAAGTTACTGGCACAATGTGGCATTAAGATTAATCTGCAAGAACAGCGTTTGATCGCTTTTGCCGAAAATATGCCTATCGATATCTTACGAGTTCGAGATGATGACATTCCCGGTCTGGTGATTGATGGCGTTGTCGATATTGGTATTGTTGGCGAGAATGTATTAGAAGAAGAAGTATTAGATAGGCAAGCCGAAGGCGAAAATCCACAATTCAAAAAATTACGCAATTTAGACTTTGGTGGCTGCCGTTTGTCGATTGCAGCGCCTCGTGATTTTGATTATACGGGGCCTGAATGTTTAAATGATTTGCGAATTGCCACAACTTACCCTCACCTACTACGTCGCTATCTTGCTCAATATAATGTGACTTTTAAAACCTGTTTGCTTAATGGTTCGGTCGAAGTTGCGCCACGAGCTGGGCTTGCTGATGTGATTTGTGATTTAGTTTCCAGTGGAGCAACACTTGAAGCAAACGGACTTAAAGAGATAGAAGTCATTTATCAATCAAAGGCCTGTCTAATTCAACGACAAGGTGAAATGTCTACAATCAAACAAGCATTAATAGATAAAATTATGACTCGAATTCAAGGAGTGATCCAAGCTCGAGAATCAAAGTATATTATGTTACACGCTCCAACTGCGGTTTTAGATGATGTTGTTGCTTTACTCCCTGGTGCTGAAAATCCAACCATTTTACCGTTAACTGGTGAACAAAATCGAGTTGCATTACATATGGTCAGCACTGAATCGCTCTTTTGGGAAACCATGGAAAAACTAAAAGCGTTAGGAGCAAGCTCAATTCTTGTATTACCAATTGAAAAAATGATGGAGTAAAAATATGAAACTCTCTTATTGGCAACAATGTACTAATGAACAACAAGCAATATTATTAACTCGACCGGCAATTAGCTCTTCTGAATCAATTAGCAAAGCAGTGGCTGACATTTTGGCACAAGTTAAACAAAATGGGGATCAAGCATTAAAAGCGCTTAGTAGCAAGTATGATAAAGTTCAAATTAAGCAAATTAAACTAACTCAAGATGAAGTCAAATTGGCAACCAGTCGAGTTAACCCTGAATTAAAACAAGCTATGCAACTTGCCGTTGCTAATATTAAGAAGTTTCACCAAGCACAAATCCAACAAACCATTACGGTTGAAACAATGCCAGGAATAAAATGCCAACAAGTAACTCGCCCAATTGATTCTGTTGGACTTTATATTCCAGGTGGTTCAGCACCTTTATTATCAACCGTATTAATGCTTGCGACCCCTGCTAAAATTGCGGGTTGCCATAAAGTAATTTTATGTTCTCCTCCTCCGATTGCTGATGAAATATTATATGCAGCTGAACTTTGTGGAGTGACTGAAATTTATCAACTCGGAGGAGCTCAAGCTATCGCTGCTATGGCATTTGGTACAGAATCGGTACCTAAAGTGGCTAAAATCTTTGGACCTGGTAATGCGTATGTCACCGAAGCGAAACGTCAAGTAAGCCAGAGTTTAGATGGTGCTGCCATTGATATGCCTGCTGGCCCTTCTGAGGTGCTGGTCATTGCTGATAGTTCGGCAAATCCTGCTTTTATTGCCGCCGATCTGTTATCACAAGCTGAACATGGTGCTGATTCGCAAGTCGTTTTGTTAACGCCAGATGAGAAAATAGCTCAAACAGTATCGATCGAAGTTGATAAACAACTAGCCAATCTATCGCGCAAAAACATTGCCGAAAAAGCCTTACAAGAAAGTCGTTTAATTGTGACTAGCAATTTAGATGAATGTGTCAATATCAGTAATTGCTACGGACCAGAACATTTGATTATTCAAACATCTAATGCGGATGAGTTAGTTGAAAAAATCACTAGTGCTGGCTCAGTATTTTTAGGGAATTGGTCACCAGAATCAGCAGGAGATTACGCATCAGGAACCAATCATGTACTACCTACTTATGGCTATACCGCAACATATTCTAGTCTTGGACTTGCTGATTTTCAAAAGCGTATGACCGTGCAAAAATTAACGCCAGAGGGTTTAAAAATGATAGGTAACGCTGTTGAGCTTATGGCCGAAGCTGAACAACTTACTGCACATAAACAAGCCGTAACACTCCGCTTAGCGGCATTACAAGCAGAAAATAAATAAGGTAATTAATATGGATATCAATAAACTTGTTAGAAAAAATGTACAAAAACTGACGCCATACCAATCTGCTCGTCGAATTGGTGGTAATGGCGATGTGTGGTTAAATGCCAATGAATTTCCCGTTGCACCGCATTTTGAGTTAAAGGAACAAAGCCTAAACCGTTATCCTGAACCACAACCAGAAAAGGTTATCAACCGTTACGCTCAATATGTTGGTGTTACGCCAGAACAAGTCATTGTGAGTCGAGGAGCAGATGAAGCCATTGAGTTATTAATGCGTGCTTTTTGTGAGCCTACCCAAGATAGTATTTTATATTGTCCGCCAACTTATGGTATGTATCAAGTTAGTGCTGAAACACTTGGAATAGAAACCAAAGCCGTTCCAACAACAGCAGATTGGCAGCTCGATCTTAATGGAATAAAACAAAATCTTGATAAAGTAAAACTGATCTATGTCTGCTCACCTAATAATCCTACAGGTAATTTAATCAATCCTGATGATATTAAGATGTTACTTGATATAGCTAAAGATCGTGCATTAGTTATCATTGATGAAGCTTATATTGAATTTTCACCCGAATCATCAGTCGTTAGTTGGCTTGCTAATTATCCACACTTAGTGATTTTGCGTACCTTATCTAAAGCGTTTGCGTTAGCAGGATTACGTTGCGGTTTTACTATTGCCAATAAAGCAGTGATTGATGCACTACAAAAAGTCATTGCGCCTTATCCACTTGCAACGCCCGTGGCCGATATTGCAACACAAGCGCTGAGTAAAGATGGTATTAATACCATGAAATTGCATGTGATCAATTTAAATAAGCAGAAAGAGAAGTTTACCAACCAATTATCTCAACTACCGATTGTTGAAAAAGTTTACCCAAGTCGATCCAACTACTTATGTGTTAAATTTCAAGATAATAAAGAAGTATTTAACACCTTATGGAATAAAGGAATTATTTTACGAGATCAAAGCAAAGTAATTGGACAACAAAATATGATTCGCATTACCATTGGCACTCAAGCTGAATGCGAGGCGGTAATTTCAGCACTCAAAACGATAAAATAGGAGTAATCATGTTACAAAAATACTTATTTATTGATCGAGATGGCACACTAATTACCGAGCCACCTATTGATTTTCAGGTTGATCGTTTTGACAAATTAGCTTTTGAACCCAACGTAATCCCTGCTCTGTTAAAACTACAATCAGCAGGGTATAAATTAGTCATGGTCACCAATCAAGATGGACTAGGTACAAGTAGCTATCCACAAGCAGATTTTGATGGCCCACATAACCTTATGATGCAAATTTTTAAATCACAAGGTGTTAATTTTGAAGATGTCCTAATTTGCCCTCATTTTCCTGAGGATAATTGCGAGTGCCGTAAGCCTAAAATTCAATTAGTTTTACCTTATCTTATCAGTGGTAAGTTAGATACACAAAACAGTTATGTTATTGGTGATAGACTCACCGATATTCAACTTGCTGAAAATATGCAAATAAAAGGATTACGCTATCATCCTGAAAATCTCAATTGGAATGAAATTGCTCAACAGTTAACAGAGGTTAATCGTTATGCTAAAGTTGAGCGTAATACCAAAGAAACCAAGATATTAGTCGAGGTCTGGCTCGATCGCCAAGGTGGTAGCCAAATTAATACAGGAATTGGCTTTTTTGATCATATGCTTGATCAAATTGCTACCCATGGTGGAATTAAACTCAATATCCAAGTCGATGGCGATTTACATATTGATGATCACCATACAATTGAAGATACAGGACTTGCTTTAGGTGAGGCACTAAAAAAAGCACTGAATAATAAGCGAGGTATTACTCGATATGCTTCTGTTATTCCTATGGATGAGTGCCTAGCTAAGTGCGCAATAGATATTTCGGGTAGGCCGTACCTTAAATTTAAAGCAGAATTTACTCACCAAAAAGTCGGCGATATGAGCACACAAATGGTAGAGCATTTCTTTTACTCTCTGAGCTATGCAATGGGTATCACGTTACATATTGAAACAGAAGGCGATAACGATCATCACAAAGTAGAAAGTTTGTTTAAAGCCTTTGCGCGAACTTTAAAACAAGCCATAAAAATTGACGGTGACCATTTACCAAGCTCAAAAGGGGTATTATAAATGAATATAGTCATTCTCGACACTGGCTGTGCTAATCTTTCATCGGTTAAATATGCTGTGCAACGATTAGGTTATGAGCCAATAATTAGTCTTGAGCCTGATGTGGTACTTAGCTCTGATAAACTGTTTTTACCGGGAGTGGGTTCAGCAAAAGCCGCTATGCAAAATTTAAAAGAACGAAATTTAATTGAGTTGATAAAAGTTTGTACCCAACCTGTGTTAGGGATCTGCCTTGGTATGCAACTTTTAGCAAATTATAGTAACGAAGGCCATGTGCATACACTAGGGATTATTCCTGAAAATGTGGTAAAAATTCCTGATTGTGGACTACCTTTACCACATATGGGTTGGAATCAAGTCAAACCAAAAGCCGGACATCATCTATTTCGAGATATTCCTGATGATGCTTATTTTTACTTTGTACATGGATACGCGATGCCATTATGCTCAGCAACAATAGCAGAAACCAGTTACGGCGAAAGCTTTACCGCTGCCGTACAAAAAGACAACTTTTACGGCGTGCAGTTTCATCCCGAGCGTTCTGGCTGGGCCGGTGCCACATTACTCAAAAACTTTTTGGAGATGTAATCATGATTACTTTGCCAACAATAATACCTGCACTTGATTTAATTGATGGATCAGTTGTGCGCTTACATCAAGGTGATTATGAACAAAAACGTGATTACGGAAATGATCCCCTTTTACGATTGCAAGATTATGAAAAACAAGGTGCTAAATTATTACATCTTGTGGACTTAACTGGTGCAAAAGATCCAAAAGCACGTCAGATTGCGTTAATACAAACATTGATTAATGCAGTACAAGTGCCAATCCAAGTTGGTGGAGGGATTCGCACAGAAAAAGATGTACAAGCATTACTATCAGCGGGTGCTGCGCGAGTGGTTATTGGCTCAACCGCCATTAAACAACCCGAATTAGTCAAACAGTGGTTTACAAAATATGGCGCAGAAAGGTTGGTATTAGCACTTGATGTACGTATTAATACTAATGGAGAAAAACATGTTGCTATTCATGGTTGGCAAGAAGATTCCAACCAAACCTTAGAACAGGTGATTGATGATTACCTACCGTTTGGTTTAAAGCATGTGCTGTGCACTGATATCTCTAAGGATGGCACACTTAGCGGGGCAAACGTTAAATTGTATCAGCAAATCAGCCAAAAATACCCACAAATTGCCTTTCAGGCTTCAGGTGGCATTGGTCAGTTAAGTGATGTCAAAGCACTTAAAGACAATGGTATTGCTGGTGTGATTGTAGGTCGGGCATTACTTGAAGAAAAATTTACTGTTCAGGAGGCAATTTCATGCTGGCAAAAAGGATAATTCCTTGTTTAGATGTCCGTGATGGTCAAGTAGTTAAAGGCGTGCAGTTTCGCAATCATGAAATTATTGGTGATATTGTACCTTTAGCTAAACGTTATGCACAAGAAGGGGCTGATGAACTGGTTTTTTATGATATTACCGCCTCGTCAGACGGCCGTGTAGTTGATAAAAGCTGGGTGGCAAAAGTCGCCGAAGTAATTGATATCCCCTTTTGTGTTGCTGGTGGGATAAAAACAGTTGAAGATGCGGGGCAAATATTAACCTTTGGTGCCGATAAAATCTCAATTAATTCGCCCGCATTAGCTAACCCCCATTTAATTACTGAACTTGCCGATTGTTATGGTGTGCAGTGTATTGTAGTGGGTATTGATACATGGTATGACCAAGAATCACACAATTATCATGTTTACCAATTCACGGGCGATGAAAAACGTACAGTTGCAACTAAATGGAACACGCTTGACTGGGTACAAGAGGTGCAAAAACGTGGTGCTGGTGAAATTGTGCTTAACATGATGAATCAAGACGGTGTTCGCAATGGGTACGATATTGCTCAACTTAAAGCAGTTCGTGAAGTATGCCGTGTTCCTATAATTGCTTCGGGTGGCGCAGGCACTATGCAACATTTTTTACAGGCATTTAACGAAGCTGAAGTGGATGGCGCATTGGCAGCATCTGTTTTTCATAAACAAATTATTAACATTGCTGAACTAAAACACTATTTGGCACAATATGGAGTAGATATTCGATTATGTTAACTCAAAATTGCAATACAAAATTAAATTCACAACAATTAGATTGGCAAAAAGTAGATAATTTGATGCCAGTTATTATTCAGCATTATATTTCTGGCGATGTTTTGATGCTGGGTTATATGAATCAAGAAGCATTAACGCAAACACAAAGTAGTGGTAAAGTGACCTTTTACTCAAGAACTAAACAACGTATTTGGACAAAAGGTGAAACTTCTGGTAACTATCTAAAGGTAATCAATATCACTGCCGATTGCGATAATGACACCCTGCTTATTTTAGCCCATCCAATAGGACCAACTTGTCACACAGGTGCTAACAGTTGTTTTGTGGGTGCTAAAACGGAGTGGGGATTTTTATTTGAGTTAGAACAATTACTTGCTGCGCGCAAGAATGCCGATCCGAAATCGTCATACACAGCAAAACTCTATCACGATGGCACTAAACGTATTGCGCAAAAAGTGGGAGAAGAAGGCGTCGAAACGGTTCTTGCAGCAACTGTTCATGACCGTGAAGAGCTAAAAAATGAATCAGCAGATCTCATTTATCACTTATTAGTTTTACTTCAAGATCAAAATCTATCTTTACAAGATGTCATTGGTATTTTAAAAGCAAGGCATAAATAGTAAAAACCAATAAAGTGCGATCCCTATCGCGCTTTATGTTACTTTTCAATTAGCAAAAAAGAATAGGCTTACTTAACAAACTGGCAATTTTATTCCATTAAACATTGCTAATACATCACTATTGTTTTCACTTAGCATAAGTTTATCAACTGTTTGTCGATTCAGATGAGAAGAAAACTGATGAATAAAATCATACATATAGCCACGTAAAAATAATGAGCGAGCAAAAGTAATATAGGTGGTACTGTAAGGAAAAATATGCCCAGCATTCAGTACGACCAAATCATCATCTGACGTATTATTTACAGCCATTTTTGCCACAATGCCAACGCCTACTCCTAATTTCACATAGGTTTTAATTAAATCAGCATCTGTTGTGCTAAAAACGATATTCGGAGTCTGATGTGCTCGTGTAAAAGCTTGATTTAAATCTGAACCATCATTTGAAAAATCATAACTGACTAACGGATATTTTGAGAGTTCTTCAATTGAAATTAGACTACGTTTCGCTAACGGGTGATCTTTCATCACAATAATGGCTTGGTTCCAATGATAACAAGGTAAAGCAATCATATCATCACTTAACGACGAAATCTCAGTTACAATAGCAAATTCTGCCTGCCCTGCTTGCGCTTGTGCAATACATTGTGCTGATGAGCCTTGTTCCATATGCAAAGTAATGCTCGGGTATTGTTGCATAAACTGTTGAATCACAACAGGCAAAGCATAACGAGCCTGAGTATACGTTGTGATAATAGTTAACGAACCTTGATTTGGCTGACTAAATTCTTTAGCGATAATTTTAATATCGTTGGACTTATTTACAATTTCTCGGGAAAGCGCAACAATTTTTTCACCAACAGGCGTCACATGTGAAAGGTGTTTACCTGTTCGAGTAAATATCTGAACACCAAGTTCATCTTCTAATAGTTTTATTTGTTTGCTAATACCTGGTTGAGAGGTATACAGTTTTTCGGATGTTAACGATACGTTAAGATCATTATTGACGACTTCAACAATATAACGTAGTTGCTGCAATTTCATGACAAAGGCTCCTTCAACTGTATGCGTTTCACCCTGTTGATGAGATCGCAAGGGTGATTTTGTAAGGTAAATCCTTTCACACTCTAGTACAAACAAAAATAACTATTTTCATACTAAAACGTATAATTTACTGAAATCTATTAACAAAAATTCAGATGCTATTATCTATTTTTTGGTATTTATCCATTTACCATCCACGTATTGCATCACCCACCCTGTCGATTTGCCATTCACTTCAGAAGTAACATATTGTTGTTTATTTTTACGACTAAAACGAACAATCGATGGATTACCATCAGGATCTTTGTTTGGCGCTTGCGTTAAATAGATAAATTTTTCTGGCAAACGATCTTTAAAACGTTGCAATTCTTCAATCAAAGGTGCTCGGGTTTCTCTTGATTTTGGAAAATTGTGTGCTGCTAAAAAGATTCCAGAGGCACCATCACGTAATACGAAATGCGCATCAGATTTTGTACATTTAAGTTCAGGTAGATCAACCGGATCTTCTTTTGGTGGCGCAACCTCACCATTTTTTAGAATTTTACGGGTATTTTTACAATCTGAATTAATACAGCCCATATATAAACCGAAACGCCCTGATTTTAGATGCATCTCAGAACCACATTTTTCACATTCAATAATAGGACCTTCGTAACTTTTAACTTTAAAGCTACCTTTTTCAACAATAAAACCATCACAAATTGGATTATTACCACAAATATGTAATTTTCGCTCACTATCAAGCAAATAACTATCCATTGCCGTATGGCATTTAGGACAACGTTTACATGCTCTTAATGCATCGGTTTCCGCTGTTTCTGATTCTTCTAAAAGATTAAGTGTTTCATGCTCAGGAATTAAATTAATCGTTTGCTTACAACGCTCCTTTGGTGGTAATGCATAACCAGAGCATGCTAAAAATACCCCTGTACCCGCCGTTTTAATTCCCATTTCACGCGCACAATTAGGGCATTTAATTTCAGGCGTTAACACTAATGGATTAAGTTGCATTCCACCTTTATCAGGTGCTTGTTCAGCCACTTCAAGATGCTTACTAAAATCGCTAAAAAATTGGTCAAGCACTTCGCGCCATTCTTGCTTTTTGTGAGCAATTTCATCCAATGCATGTTCCATGCGTGCTGTAAAGTCATAGCTCATTAGATCATTGAAGTTTTCACTAAGCCTATCGGTAACAATTTCACCAATTTTTTCAGCATAAAAACGGCGATGATCTAAACGTACATATCCTCGATCTTGAATTGTTGAAATAATCGTTGCATAAGTAGATGGACGACCAATTTCACGTTTTTCCAGTTCTTTGACTAATGATGCTTCATTATAACGAGCAGGTGGTTTAGTAAAGTGTTGATTTGGGGTTAAGCTAATTAAGCCAAGTTGATCATTTACCGATAATTGCGGTAATATCTTGTCTTCATTGTTTTTAGCCAGTTGTGGCTGCACTTTCGTCCAACCATCAAAACGCAATGTACGACCTTTGGCTTTTAACGTAAAATCGCCAGATTTAACGGTAATTGTTGTTGAATTATATTCCGCCGATGTCATTTGACAAGCCACAAATTGACGCCAAATTAGTTGGTATAATTTACAAGCATCTACTTCTACATCACTAATATTATCAGCAAGAATAGTCACATCTGATGGACGAATAGCCTCATGTGCTTCTTGCGAGTTTTTCTTGCTACTGTATAAATTAGGTGAATTAGGTAAATATTTATTACCGAAATTTTTACCAATGTAATCCCGAACCATGGTTAATGCATCTTGACTCAAATTGGTTGAATCAGTACGCATATAAGTGATATAACCAGCCTCATATAAGCGTTGCGCTAGCATCATGGTCTTTTTAACACCAAATCCTAAACGCGTACTTGCAGCTTGTTGTAATGTTGAAGTAATAAACGGCGCAGTTGGATTACTTTTAGTTGGTTTTTCTTCAATATGGGTAACTTGATATTGGTTTTTATCCAACTGTGCTAAAGCGATATCAATAGCCACTTTATCTTTTGGCTCAAACGCTTCATCTTTGTAATGCGTGACTTGTAATGTTAATTGCTCTTTTTTAGCAGTATTTAAATCAGCATAAAGATCCCAGTACTCTTCAGGAATAAAAGCATGAATTTCACGTTCACGTTCAACAACAAGTCGCACTGCAACCGACTGCACACGACCAGCAGATAAACCTCTTGCCACTTTTTTCCAAAGTAATGGTGATAACATAAAACCGACAACTCGATCCATAAATCGGCGGGCTTGTTGTGCATTCACCCGATCCATATCAAGCATTGCAGGCTGATTAAAGGCATTTTTGATCGCTGTTTTAGTGATTTCGTTAAAAACAACACGACGATATTTACTATCGTCACCCCCAATAACCTCTTTAAGATGCCAAGCAATAGCTTCCCCTTCTCTATCCAAATCGGTTGCCAGATAGATCATATCAGCATCTTTAGCTAATTTTTTTAATTCTGATACCACCCGTTCTTTACCTGGTAAAATTTGGTAATGAGCTTTCCAACAGCTATAGGGATCAACGCTCATTCGATCAACTAAGATCTGTTTTTCGGAGCGTTTCACTTTTTTCTCGGTTTTATCTTTTTTGTCTTTTGTTGATTTTTCAGCTCGTTGGCTGCTACCACTTACAGGCAGATCACGAATATGACCGACACTGGATTTAACCACGAAATCTTTGCCAAGATATTTATTAATCGTTTTTGCTTTGGCTGGTGATTCCACAATAACAAGGGATTTTCCCATAATTAAACCTTTTTATTCTGTTGTTTATATTATTTACTATCAAGCTTTACATCAAGAAGCGATAGTAAATCATCTTTAATTGTTGATACTTTAGTTGCATATTGATCTTTTTGCTCAGCATCTTCAAGGAGTTGTGTAATGGTTTGTGACAACGTGCATCCTCGGCGTTTGGCTAAATTAGCCAATCGTTGCCAAACTAAAAACTCCAAATCTATGGACTTTTTTCGGGTATTTTGTTGTTCTGCATTAAAATGCCGTTTTCGCTTTGCCCGAATGGTTTGCTTTAGGCGATTATCTAAATCGGGATTTAAATGCGCTTTTATCCAATCAATAACACCCGTTGGATTATGTTCTAATAACAATAACTCATTGACCGCATGCTGCGCAGCACTTTTTTCAATATAACGTGTTATTAACTCACCTTCTAGGTGCCTTTTTACTAAATAGTGCCACTTCCAACCGCATTCAAGGTTCTCTAATTGCTGATACTTCATTGACTCATCTTGTGACGCTGTAACTAATATAGTTTATTTGTAGCATAATCTCGACACACAATAAAGAAAATTATTACGTTTGACAAATTTTTTATAAATCTGCTATCGTTCACCTTTCATTTTGATCTTTATTTAAGGAACACTCATAATGGCTAAAGCTGATGTTATTTATATTAATGGCTATATTTATACCGCAGACAAACACGATAGTATCTGCGAAGCTATTGCAATCGAAAATGGCTATATTATTGCAACTGGCACAACCCAAGAAATAAATAACAGCCACTATGTTGATAATCATACAACGATTTATGATTTGCAAGGCAAAACGATGATGCCCGGCATTATTGACTCCCATTTACACACTTTTTGGGGCGGGATGCAATTGTCATCGTGCAATTTAAATTATCAAAGTTTAACCATTGATGATACCTTAGCCATTATCCAACAATCTTTAGATCAAGACTCGCTAAATCACAACGATAATTGGTTACAAGTTCGTGGTTGGTTACGACAAGAGGTATTACCAATTGGCACAGATATCACACGCTTTGATCTTGATAAACTCAATACGAAAAGACCCGTAATTTTGTTCTCAAACGATTGCCATACCCTCGTTGCCAATAGCATTGCATTAGAAAAATTTGGTTTAGATAGAAACACGCCAGAACCAACAGATGGAAAGATTGGTCGTACCGACGACGGCGAATTAAATGGTATATTAGAAGATGCACCAGCCATGCGCGCATTTGACAGCATTTCTAAACTGACTGACGAACAAGCAGTTAACATCGCAAAACTGTCACAAGCTGAGCTCAATAAACAAGGGGTTACTTCAGTGATGGATGCGCGCATTACCGAAACCCAAGCTGATGCATTTTTAAGACTACAACAACAAGATACGCTTTCGATTCGTCTATTTGGTGCCCGTGAACTGCCACCAGATGATGTTTCGTCTATAGCGGATATTCCAAATGTCATTGAAAAAGTAAAACAGTTTGCTTCTCGTTACGATGATAAAAACTGGCAACCTAAGCCCGGTATAAAGATATCGCATACCAAACTATTTGTAGATGGCGTAATGCAAGCACCATTAATGACAGCACGCTTGCTTCAGCCATACCAGTTAACTGATGAAAAAGATCGTTATGGTGACCTGTATTACTCAATTGAGATGTTAGATGCTTTAATACTTGAATCAGCAAAAGCGGGATTTCACCCACATATGCATACAGTAGGTGAAGGTGCAATTAAAGTCGTGCTTGATGCTATTGAAAAAATGCGTAAAGCATTGCCTGATGCTGATATTCGCCCAAGTACAGCACATAATGAACTAAGCGCATCACATCAGTTTGCTAGATACAAACAATTAAACGCTTGTGTTGTATTTTCATTCCAATGGGCAGGTTGTAGTACGGCAATGATTGAGCAGTATCGAACATTATTTGGTCTTGAACGTTATAACGGCTTAGAGGCACATGGCCAATATATTGATGCTGGTGTCACTTGCGCTTTTGGAAGTGATTGGCCAATTGATCCATTAAATGAATGGTATGATTTCCAAATTGCCATGACCAGACAAATCGATACGGAGCATCCTCGATTAGATAATGATCGTAATTTAACCGCTATTGAAGTATTGCGTAGTGCCACTATTAATGCCGCCTATGTATTAAAGCAAGATGAATATATTGGCTCAATTGAAAAAGGTAAATTTGCTGATTTGATTATTTTGGATCGCAACCCATTTACCATTCCAGCAGCTGACATGCAAAATGTACAAGTTCTAACAACTATTGTCGGTGGTAAAACGGTTTATCAAAAAAACTAATGTGATAACAAAGATATTCAACATATAAAACAACATTGTAGGTGGACATCCTCCACCTACTAATCAATTTGTAACTATCCCCTAAAATAGTACAGCAAAAAAGTAGAAAATTCTCTATGATAAAAGAAAAGGGGATTTAATTATGAAAAAAATGACTGAACATCAAATCGTAGCTATTTTAAAAGAAGCAGAGGTAGGTGTACCCGTTAAAGAGTTGTGCCGTACATATGGCATGGGTAATTCAACTTTTTATAAATGACGGGAAAAATAGGACGGTATGGAAACGTCGGATATTAAACGCTTAAAGGAGCTTGAGGCCGAAAACCGTAAGCTTAAACAGATGTTTGCTGAGCTAAGTTTAAAATCACAGCATCAGGAACAAATCATAAAAAAGCTTTAGTGCCCACAAAGGCACGTAAAACGTGGGCACAGCAACTACAACAAAATCATTCGGTTACTATTGCTATGAGTTGTGCCATTGTTGGCTTAAGCCGTTGTGCTTACTATTATCAACCTAAGTTGCAGGATGACACGGTGATTGTTTCAGTGTTGAATGCTATCACAGACCGGCATTTACGTTGGGGCTTTCCTAAGTGTTTTAATCGTATCAGAAAGCTCGGCTATAAATGGAATCATAAACGTGTTTATCGGGTGTATTGTGAGTTAAAACTGAATCTTAAAACAAAACGAAAACAACGAATGCCACCTCGGGAGCCAGAAAAGTTATTGGCTCCCAATAAACAAGGTGAATGTTGGTCAATGGATTTTATGAGTGACAGTAGTCGTAATCAACGTCGCTTTAGGACATTCAATGTCATCGATGACTTTAATCGTGAGGCGTTAGGCATTGATATTGCAGTAAGCTTACCCGCAGGAAGGATTACCCGTTACTTAGATAAACTGGACGAATATCATGGGTATCCATTAAAAATACGGGTCGATAATGGCCCAGAATTTACAGGAAAAACCTTTACCAACTGGGCTAAATTACATGGTATAACCATTGATTATATCCAGCCCGGTAGCCCTTATCAAAATGGCTATATTGAACGATTTAATCGTACCTATCGTACTGAAGTACTCGATTTATATCTTTTTAACAACTTAGCTCAAGCAAGGAGAATAACTGAAGAATGGTTAAAGGTTTATAACACCGAAAGACCGCATGAGGCATTAAATAACATGACACCGATTGAGTATAAAACACTAAAACAAGCAGCATGATTTTCTACGTGAGTTGTGTACTAAGTTTGGGGTATTTACATAACGGCGCGGCGCAATCATATTGGGTGATTTTGCCCATTTCATCTTTAAACCAAATCACTTTACCATAAGTATTATACCGATACTCACGGGTGGTGTTATTGGGTAAGATAATTTGGGTAATTCGATTTAACGCATCATAACGATAGTGTGTGGTACTGCCGTTTTGTTGTTTTTCCCATTCTAAGCGACCAATAGCATCATAGCCAAATTGGCGTAAACCTTGAATTGAAGAGTTATCCTCTAATAATTCCCCTTGCTCTGACCAAACTAAACGTTGGTGACTCTGGTCAGGATATTGAATAAAAATGGGCTTACCTTGAGCATTATATTGATATACCGTGCT
>NZ_LZGZ01000336.1:0-1216 GCF_001690515.1 Gilliamella sp. Fer4-1
AATTGTTAAATCTATACTTATTTATTGATAGATTTTAGTCATTTTTTATTTTTGCACGATGATAACTTTTTAATTCATCACCTTTTAAAAGGCGTGCAATATTACTATTATGGCGAATAATAATCAAACATGAAAGCATAGAAACGGGTAAAGTAAGCTCAGGTCTAAATAGCCAAACATAAAAAGGTGCCATAAGAAAGCCAACAATCGCAGCCACGGATGAATAGCCAGTAATCAATAGCGCCAGTAACCAAGTCAGAATAAAACAACCTGTAAAATCAAAACCTATTGGAATCATCATACCTAAGGCAGTTGCAACGCCTTTACCACCACGAAAATGAAAAAAACAGGGAAAGATATGTCCTAAACAAGCAAAAATACCAATAATCCCTAAAAAGAAAGGTGTCACTCCAAGCCGATAAGCTATATAAACGGGAATAGCACCTTTCAACATGTCAAAAATTAAAACAAAAATAGCGGGTAATTTGCCATTTAATCGTAAAATATTGGTTGCACCGGGGTTATGTGAGCCATGTTCAGAAGGATCAGGCAAATGCATGATTCGGCTGATAATTATAGCTCCAGAAAGTGATCCCCCAAGATAGGCAATGATAATCATCAATATAATTTGTAATATCAAAATACAACTCCTTTACTTCTTATAATAATCTTTATTTAATTTAGCATTTAAGTTGTTTGATAACCTAAATGGGAAAGTTAGAAATGAAGCAAACAGAACAATAATCATAAGTAGCTACTTTCTTGATGAGCTGTTGGTTAGAATAACCTAATTTTTCATTAGTAACTTTTTCATTAGTAACATTGCTCATTATTGGGGGGAAAAACTAAATTTGTTATAAAGTATTAAAAAAGAAAGCAGAGACATAAAATCCCCTTTAAATAGTAGCTTGAAGTTATATATTTTTAATACTGTAAGCATAACATTTACATTCGTGTTTGCATATAAATTACCATGGTTTTTCAATTGACCATTTAATCTATTGAGATATTAATTATAAGTAACGCTATTTCTAATTAAAGTCATATGTATAATGACTAAGAAACGATTGTTGTATTCTTAACTAAGGTAGCTTGTTTTCTATTGATTTACGAATTTATTGTTGGTATTTTGTGCGATTATAACCTGCTATTTTGTTAACTAAAAATATTAATCATATGAGCAGAAAACAAGAAAATATTAAAAAAACACGCCAGA
>NZ_LZGZ01000337.1:0-2314 GCF_001690515.1 Gilliamella sp. Fer4-1
CCGCATCAGTAAAGTTAATCGGTAAAGCATCGCTCATATTCTTCTCCTAATATATTGATCTTTGTATTATATACTGTTGCCAAATAAAAATACAAAATAGAAAACTTCTATTAAATAAATTTTTAATAGCTAACTTGAATTTATTTTGATTTTATGAATAAATACAGCAAATTTTTATAGAGAGATTATTCCGGTTATGCTAAACACATTTAAATCAGAAAAGCTTTATCATCAAGCATTATCCGTTATGCCTGGTGGCGTGAATTCCCCTGTTCGTGCTTTTAATGGTGTGGGTGGCACCCCCTTATTTATTGAGCGAGCAAACGGCGCATACATTTATGATGTGGACGATAAGGCCTATATCGATTATGTAGGTTCTTGGGGACCAATGATCCTTGGGCATAACGATCCTGATGTTGCCAATGCGGTAATTAATGCAGTGCGTAATGGTTTAAGTTATGGAGCGCCAACCGAAATAGAAACCAAAGTTGCTAATTTAGTGACACAATTAATGCCTTCAATTGAAATGGTGCGGATGGTGAATTCAGGCACTGAAGCAACCATGAGTGCTATTCGGGTAGCACGTGGTTTTACTGGCCGAGATAAGATTATTAAGTTTGAAGGTTGTTATCATGGCCATGCTGATTATTTGTTAGTTAAAGCGGGCTCCGGTGCTCTGACTTTCGGTCATCCAACCTCTCCAGGTGTGCCTAATGATTTTGTTAAGCATACATTAGTTTGTGATTATAACAATTTAGAATCAGTCAAAAAACAATTTGAGCAATATCCCAATGATATCGCCGCTATTATCATTGAACCTGTTGCAGGTAACATGAACTGTATCCCAGCCAAAAAAGAATTTTTACATGGATTACGTGAACTTTGTGATGAATATGGCGCTTTATTAATTATTGATGAAGTGATGACAGGTTTTAGAGTCGCACTGGGTGGTGCTCAAGATTATTATGATGTTGTTCCTGATTTAACTTGTTTAGGAAAAATTATTGGTGGTGGTATGCCTGTTGGAGCATTTGGTGGTCGTGCTGATATTATGAGGCAATTAGCACCAACCGGGCCAATATACCAAGCTGGCACCCTGTCTGGTAATCCTGTTGCGATGGCAGCAGGATACACTACATTAACTAAACTAATGGAAGTTGGGATCTATCAAGAGTTAGCAGAAAAAACTGCACAGCTTGCTAACGGTTTATTGTCAGTTGCCCAAAAGCATAACGTGCCGTTAGTCGTAAATTATGCTGGTGCAATGTTTGGTTTATTTTTTACAACTGCTTCTGAAGTAAGCTGTTATCAAGATGTCATGCAATGCGATGTTGAATTATTCAAAAAATTCTATCATCATATGCTAACTGAAGGTGTTTACTTTGCACCATCAGCTTTCGAAGCGGGTTTTATGTCACTTAAGCACACAGACAAAGAGATCAATCACACCATTGATGCAGCAAGTCGTTTTTTTAGTAAATTAATTTAAAAGTATGACACTGTTTTATACACCAAGAGAACATTAAACGATTAAAATAGGTAATAATTATATGGTTAATCCACTTAAAGAAGGCGTAAAAGCACCTCAATTTTCGTTACCTGACCAAGATGGAGAGCAAATAAGCTTAAAAGATTTTAAAGGTCAACGAGTTTTAATTTATTTTTATCCTAAAGCGATGACGCCAGGTTGCACTGTGCAAGCTTGTAATTTGCGCGATTGTTCTGATGAGTTAAAAAAATATAATGTGACGGTACTGGGTATCAGTACCGATAAGCCAGAAAAGTTATCTCGATTTGTTGAAAAGGAATTATTAAATTTTACATTGCTATCTGATGAAAATCATGAAGTTGCCCAAGCATTTGGTACTTGGGGCGAAAAAGAGTTTATGGGTAAAACCTATGATGGAATTCATCGCATTAGCTTTTTAATAGGTAAAGATGGAATAATCGAGAAAGTATTTGATAATTTTAAAACAACTAACCACCATGAAGTGGTTTTAGATTATCTTAAAAATCACAGCAAATAACTTTGATTAAAAGCAGATTAATGACTAATCTGCTTTTAGTTCACTATTGGCATTATTCAATTCATCCAGTTTTGGCCAAGCATTGATAATTGCTTTAACCAATGTTGCCAAAGGTATTGCAAAAAATATTCCCCAAAAGCCCCACAAGCCACCAAACACAATCACCGCCAAAATAATAACGAGTGGATGCAAGTTAAGCTTTTCTGAAAATAAACAAGGAACTAATAAGTTACCATCTAATACTTGAATCAAAATATAGAAGCATAGCAAATAGCTAAATTCAGTAG
>NZ_LZGZ01000338.1:0-1230 GCF_001690515.1 Gilliamella sp. Fer4-1
TTATCTAAAATAAGGTATCCATATGAAAGTTTTTTCAATAGTTTTTCATGATAAAAATGGCGTAATACTCGCTACAGATCGGCATGAAGATTGTTGGATAAGGTTATTTGGGAAGAATTATGGTCGTTTAACAAAAGTTAGAGACCATAATGAGTTTATTAAGACGGGAAGCATGATGAAATTAGTTGAATTACGTCAGGAGTCCGAGATAGACCCAAGTCTAATAGTTTCAATACCAAGTGTTTTGTGGCGTCTACAGGAAGCTCTTTCAACTTACCAAGATATGTCTTCTTCTCAGCCTCAGTTAATGAAGATTGCTTGATAATATCTTCCAGTTTTTCTAATGTTTCATTGTGAATTTTAATAGTTGTAACATTAAGTATTGAAGATAGACCGCCATCATCACGGATAAAATCTATGCCTTTTGTTGTTATTATTAAAGCCGAATCGTTAACATGATATCCATCAGATGTTTGATAAATAGAGTTTTCAGATATTAATCTATGATCAATTAGATATTTAAGATTGGCAATAATATTATTATCATCCCCAAATTTATTTAAAATGAACATGCACTTTTCTTCTTCTAAAGAGTAGGGAAATACATCATATAATGATGTTAGCAATTCATTTTGTATTTCTCTTGGAAATTTGTCCATCATGATTCCTATATAGGTTAGGGGTTATTTTTTAGTTTGATTTTTTTGTAATTCTTCTTGGGCAAGATGGTTGGGTATAACCACTCTAAATATATAAGTTTGAATATCCATATTAAGCTTATTAGCTTGCTCCATCATTAAATCGTATTTTTCTTTTGGTAAATTTAAGTAGACACCAATTTCTTCTTTTCCTTTATCTACATCAGATAAATCTGTTTCTTCTCCGTATGCCAACCAAGAAAAAGGTACGCCTAAATGATTCGCTAGTTTTGAAATTATATTTGCTCTTGGTTTATTTTTACCTGCTTCATACCTAGATATTTGGGCAGCAGCAATACCAGTTCGTTTGGATAAGTCTTCTTGAGAATATTCAAGTTGAGCTCTTCTTTGTATTAATCGTTTTGCAAAAGTGTCATTATTTGTCATAAATAGTATTGAAATGTATTGACATGGTTAATTATTAGAATTAGTATACTATACATTCCATGACACTTTAAGACATTTTATTATTAATTATGAAAACAAGAAAAAGTATATCTTTAATTAGAGATCATGTTGGACTAGATAAAAA
>NZ_LZGZ01000339.1:0-8400 GCF_001690515.1 Gilliamella sp. Fer4-1
ATTATGCTTTACCTAATGGCTATTATATTTATAATTAATAATAAAAAAACGCTGATGATAACCAATCAAACAGCGTTTTATTTGAGCTAACTGTTAAAAGCTATTTAAGATTCGAGCTGGCTCAATTTTACAAGCTCGTTTAGCAGGATAGTAGCTAGCAATTAAGCTAAGTAACATGGCAGTTATAAACACTATCGCCACATCAAAGAAGTGAATTTCAGATGGTAAAAAATCGATAAAATAGATATTACTGTTTAAAATTTTATGCCCCATTAATGATTCAAGGAACCCCATGATGTTGGAAAGTTGCCATGACAATATCACACCTAAAATAACACCAATTAAACTACCAATTAATCCAGAAATTACCCCATACCAAATAAAAATATGTTTGATTAATCGATTAGTTGCACCTAGTGTTTTCAATATGGCGATGTCACGTTGTTTGTCTTTAACAGCAATAACTAACGTTGATACAATATTAAAACAAGCAACACCGATGACCACAATCATTGCCAGATACATAATTTGTCGTATCATCTGAATATCGCGATACATAAAACCAAATGAATTTTCCCAGCTATTAAATGATAAGGTGTCATCTAAGCTCAATGCAGCTTGACCTATAATTTGATTAGCTCGGTATACATCATTGACATTAATTATTATCCCAGTGACACTGTCACCTATATTGAGTAGTTTTTGCGCATCAACTAAAGGCAATAGAGCAACGTTATTACTTAAACTACCACTTAAATCCAAAATACCAATAACCTGTAAGCGAACTCGCTTAGGTGGTTTGAGTTGAGTTGATCCACTTGCTGATACAGGAATTAATAAAGAAACCCAAGCCCCCTCTTTTACCGCTAAAGATTTTGCTAAACCAGAACCAATAATAACTTGTTGATTATCTGCCTTAAATTCTTGCCATTTATGATTGAGCACATAGTTAGGTAATGCACTAATTTGCTGTTCTTGCTCAGGATCAAGCCCTTGTACTTCAACAGCACCGAGTTTACTACCGTTTTCAATAAGCCCAGTAAAACTAACAAATGGAACGGCTGATACAATATTTTTATTTTCTGTAAGCTCTTGCTGTACATGGCGCCAATTCTCTAAATTGCCAGAATCAAGATACAATTGACCATGAGGCACAACAGATAATACGCGGTTATGTAGTTCTCGCTCAAAGCCGTTCATGGCACTTAAGCCAATGATTAATGCCGCTATACCAATAGCAATACTTAATGTTGAAATGATAGATATTAATGACACCATGCCACTTTTACGGCGCCCTTTTCGAAATTTGATGGCGGTAATTAAAGATAAATTCATATTAGTTATCCATTAGCTTTTTATCTGATGATACGCTATCAGATAGTTTGCCATTTCTCATCACCAACTGTTTATCAAGTTTACTGGCTAACTCTAGATCATGCGTAACAACTAAAAATGCAGTGCCATGTTCACGATTTAATTTAATCAATAGCTCAAAGATAGAATCTGCCGTTGATTTATCAAGATTACCCGTCGGTTCATCAGCCATAACTAAAGCGGGATTATTAATTAATGCTCGCCCTATTGCTACACGTTGGCGTTCACCACCAGACAGTTCAGAAGGACGGTGGTTAGCTCGTTTTACTAAGTTAACGGATTCTAACATTGCCCTAGCACGTTGTTTTGCTTCATTTGGCGAAACACCACCAATTAACAGTGGCATAGCTACATTTTCTAATGCTGTAAAATCAGGTAATAGATGATGGAATTGATAAACAAAGCCAATTTCTTGATTGCGCAATCGCGCTTTTTCTTGTTCAGATAATTGATTTAACTGCTGTGATTTAAAAATGATATCACCTGAAGTGGGTTTATCAAGCCCACCAAGTAAATGTAATAATGTACTTTTACCTGAGCCTGAGCTACCAATAATGGCGAGTAACGACTTTGGGTAAATATCAAATGAAACATCTTTTAAAACTTCCGTTACCATTTTGCCTTCTTTATAAGTTTTATAAAGATTGTTTGCTGATAGTAATTTTTCAGAATTATTCATAACGTAAAGCCTCAGCAGGTTGAATATTGGCTGCACGGTATGCAGGATAAATAGTTGAAATTAACGATAACATAAGCAATCCAATAATAATTAAAATAATTTGCGATGGCTCAACGAGCGACGGTAGCAAAATACCCGCTAAAGATAAGCCCAACGCTTGCATGATTTCATTTAAGTTGACTGCAAGTAACAATCCTAAAACACTCCCTAAGAGCGTGCCAATTATGCCGGAGCTTGCACCTTGAATAATAAAAATGAACATAATTTTAAATCGCGATAGACCTTGCGTTTTCAAAATAGCCACTTCACCTTGCTTTTCCATTACCAGTAAACTTAATGAAGTAATAATATTAAAAGCGGCAACAATAACAATTAAACTAATCAATAATCCCATGACATTCTTTTCCATTTTAATGGCTTGAAATAATTCACCGCGTTTTGCACGCCAATCATTAAACACTAACCCTTCTGGTAATGCGGTATTAGTGACCGATGCAATATCAAGGGGTTTGTCTAAGAATAAGCGCCAGCTAGTGATCATATTGGCAGGATAACGTAACAAATTTCTTGCATCAGATTGATTAACATAAATAAGAGATTGATTAATATCATGATTAACTGAAAACAGTCCAACCACATTAAACAAACGTTGCGAAGGAATCCGCCCAACTGGAGTTATTTGGCTTGCATCTGTCACCATTAATCGAATTTTATCGCCTATTGTAACACCTAACTGATTGGCAAGCGTTTGCCCTAAAATAACATTATATTGTCCTGCTTGTAGATCCGAAATTGAACCCATGTAAATATAATCACTTATTGGGTCTTCATCTTCCGGTTTTACCCCCATTAAAGTACTGACAGTAATACTTTGTTCGCTTTGTAATACTACATCACTAGTGACTAAAGGCGTAATGCGATTAACTCCTGTAATCTTTTCAAAAGGCGAACTTAAAATGACATTGGGATCAATTCTTCCTTGATTAGAGGTAATTTGAGCTTGAGGAAAAAACTTTAAAATACTGTTTTGCATTTGATCTTCTAATCCATTCATCACAGATAATACAACGATTAGACCAATAGAACCCAGCATAATTCCAATCATTGATAACCATGATACAAAACGACCAAAACCATCGGTTTTTTGCCCATATACATAACGCAAACCGATATAAAACACTAATGGGCGAAATATTTTTGACATAAACGTATATATTACCTGAAACTTTTTGACAAAGTTTTACGAGTTAAATGCAAGGTGCTTATCATACAGGATTAAACAGTTATAGAAAACAACCACGTACTTACGTTATAATCTAACCTATAATCTTGTAGCAATTTCAACGAACTCATCATGCCTAAAACACAAAATATTTCAACGTTAATACCTAAAAAATCAGGTGAAGTAAAACACATTGGGCAACTTGTTGGCTCATCTTTATCACAACTTTGTGCACAAATCGTAAATATTCATGATGGCTTAGTTGTGATTATTACTGATGATATGCAACAAGCCTCGCGTATTGATGAAGAGCTAAAGCAGTTCTCGCCTTTCCCTTCGATCTCTTTTCCCGATTGGGAAACATTACCTTATGATAGCTTTTCGCCACACCAAGACATCATCTCTGAGCGTTTGTCTTGCTTGTATCATTTAGCTCATCTAAAAAAAGGGGCTTTAATTTTACCCATCAATACATTAATGCAAAAAGTCTGCCCTAAAAGCTATTTAAATGGGCATGTGTTTATAATGAAACAAGGCTTACAAATTAGTCGAGAGAACCTACGTTTACAACTTGAAAATGCAGGATATCGTTCAGTAAGCCAAGTTATGGAACATGGTGAATACGCCACTCGCGGTGCCCTATTTGATATCTACCCGATGGGAAGTGTTCACCCTTATCGAATTGATTTTTTTGATGATGAGATTGACAGCATTCGCACTTTTAATGCCGAAACTCAACGAACACTTGATGAAATAGAACAAATCCAATTGCTACCTGCTCATGAGTTTCCCTTTGATAAAGCAGCTATTGAGCTATTTCGAAGCCAATGGCGCGAAAAGTTTGAAGTCAGATTAGAGCCAGAAAGTATTTACCAGCAAGTTAGTAAAAATATTTTGCCAACAGGTATTGAGTATTGGCAAGCTCTGTTTTTCAGTGAGCCATTAACCTCGCTTTGTTCTTATTTTCTTGATAAGACACTCATCATCAATACCGCAAATATTGAACAATACGCTAATAAATATTGGCATGATATTCGTCAACGTTTTGATAGCCGTGGTGTTGATCCAATGAGGCCACTTTTAGAACCTAACTTGATCTGGTCTAAAACTGATGAAATATTTGCTTATTTCAAACAATATCCACGCATGGTTTTAACCCACGAGCCAATTATTGAGTCAAATAGAAACATCAATCTACCTTATTGTGCTTTACCAGAAATAGCCATTCAAAGTCAGCAAAAAGATCCTTATTTACAGTTTGAAAAATTTATTGCAGATTTTACAGGAAAAATCATATTTTCGGTTGAATCAGAAGGACGTAAAGAAGCATTACAAGAAATTTTAGGACGAATTAGAATTCACCCAACGCCCCTCAATCAACTTGACGAGCAACAAAGCAACAACAATCGTTTTTACCTAATGATTGGTGCTAGTGAACAAGGTTTTATTAATCAGCAAGATAATTTTGCATTTATTACCGAAAATGAGCTACTAGGCAGACGCATTATTCGTCGTAAAAAAGAACACAAACAAGCCATTAATACTGACTCACTTATTCGCAGTTTAGCTGAGCTAACACCGGGTAAACCTGTTGTTCATTTGGAACATGGTGTAGGTCGATATGCAGGACTCACCACATTAGAAACAGGTGGCATTACAGCTGAATACCTTATATTACTCTATGCTAACGATACCAAACTTTATGTCCCTGTTGCGTCATTAAATTTAATTAGCCGCTATTCTGGTGGAGATGAAGAAAATGCGCCACTAAATAAATTAGGCACCGATACATGGAGTAAAGCACGGCAAAAAGCGGCCGAAAAAGTGCGAGATGTCGCAGCTGAACTACTGGATATTTATGCTGAACGTGAAAGCAAACCAGGTTTCGAGTTTAAACAAGATCGAGAACACTATGAGTTATTTTGCCAAGGATTCCCTTATCAAGAAACCGACGATCAACAAAATGCTATTGGTGCAGTCATTGGCGATATGTGTTCGCCTTATGCCATGGACAGATTAGTCTGTGGTGATGTTGGATTTGGTAAAACAGAAGTAGCAATTCGTGCTGCTTTTTTAGCGGTAATTAATCATAAACAAACCGCTGTTTTAGTCCCTACAACACTCCTTGCAGAACAACACTATGAAAGCTTTTGCGATCGTTTCGCCAACTGGCCAATTCGCATCGAAAGCCTATCTCGCTTTAAGACCGCCAAACAGCAAAAAGCTATTATTGAAGCACTTGGAGAGGGAAAAATTGATATCGTCATTGGTACACATAAATTATTACAAGAAGATATCAAATGGAAAGATTTAGGTTTATTAATTGTTGATGAAGAACATCGTTTTGGCGTACGTCAAAAAGAACGCATCAAAGCAATGCGAGCAAACATCGATATTTTAACCCTAACAGCCACCCCAATTCCAAGAACGCTCAACATGGCAATGACGGGTATGCGAGATCTTTCTATTATTGCAACACCACCAGCTCGCAGGTTAGCGGTAAAAACCTTTGTTCGAGAATATGATGATCTTGTGATTAGAGAAGCCATTTTGCGTGAGATTTTGCGTGGTGGTCAAATCTATTATTTACATAATGATGTATCAGATATCGAAAAAGTCAGCGAAGAATTAGCAAAATTGGTTCCCGAAGCACGCATTACCATTGGTCATGGACAAATGCATGAACGTGACTTAGAGCGCGTCATGAATGACTTTCATCATCAACGCTATAATGTACTAGTTTGTACAACAATTGTTGAAACAGGTATTGATATTCCTAACGCTAATACCATTATTATTGATCGAGCCGATAAATTTGGTTTAGCTCAGTTGCACCAATTGCGTGGGCGTGTTGGTCGTTCTTATCATCAAGCTTATGCATACTTATTAACACCTCACCCTAAATTGCTCAGCAAAGATGCTAAAAAGCGCCTTGAAGCCATTGCCTCGCTTGAAGATTTAGGTGCAGGATTTGCCCTAGCCACACATGATCTTGAAATTCGTGGTGCAGGCGAACTATTAGGTAGCGATCAAAGTGGACAAATTGAAACCATTGGTTTTAATCTTTATATCGAATTGCTTGAAGACGCCGTTAAATCACTCAAAGAAGGCAAAGAGCCAACCCTTGAATCATTACTCAACAACCAACAAACCGAAATCGAGTTACGTTTACCGACACTCATCCCTGATGATTTTATTCCTGATGTAAATACACGATTATCGCTTTATAAACGTATTGCAAGTATTAATAGCCTTGATGAGCTAACAGAAATTCAAATCGAAATGCGAGATCGCTTTGGTCAATTACCCGATGCAGTACTATTTTTATTGGAAACCACCCAAATTCGTTATCACGCCAATCAATTAGGCATCACAAAAATCGAATTTGGTGAAAAAGGTGGCTATATTGAATTTGGTAGCAATAATAAGGTATCGGTTGATTATTTAATTGAAATCATTCAAAAAGAACCGAAAAATTACCGTTTGGAAAGCGCCAATAGATTAAAATTACTTCGTTCACAATTACAATCAACAGAACGAATAGACTACATTAAAACTTTATTAAAAGCGTTTTCTGAGCATCAAGAACCAGCTCAATAAAACAAATATTAATTAAACCAAATAAGCGGAAAATCATGATAAAAAAAAGCATTATTACCACAGCAATTATTGCTGTATTAGGTTCAGGATACATAGGCGCATCTTGGCACACTGGCAATATGATTGAAGCTAATATCGACAATAAAATACAACAAATCACAAAACAAGTTGATAATTATCAAAATTTGTTTAACGTGGTGATTGAATATAGCGATTACCAAAAAGCTATTTTTTCAACGCAACTTCACCTTACCATTAAATTAGTGCCCAAAGATACCGATTTGCAACTTGAACAAGACAAAAATCAAGCAGAAAAAAAACAAGCAGAAACAACTATTTTTAATGATGAAATTACAATTCATCATGGGCCATTTCCTATGGTGGCACTAGCTGAAGGAAAATTTACACCACAAATAGCATGGATCAATTATGCAATGCCTGAAAAATCAGCGCCCGAGCTTTGGAAATTAGCGGGTAACCAATCGTTTATCACCGCCAATATGGGGATAAGTTATCACGAATATCTCACCATTAAACTGACTAATAAAGCGCTTAAACTGACTGATTCAGCATTCACTTCACATTTTGATGCTAATTATTTTATTCATGGTGGTTTAGATGTCTCTGATGGCAATGTTATAATTGAAAGCAATGAAGATTTTTCAAGTATCGTTGCCAAAGCCAATATTGATAAATTTAGTTATTATGACAATCCTAAAGAACCAATAATTACTTTAAATAAATTCAACTTATTAGCTGAGCCTAGACCAGAAAAAAAAGGCGTTAATTACACCATAAACGCTAATAAAATAGCCTTTCTGATCGATGAATATTCAGCATCACGCCTTACACTTGATAACCTAACATACCAAGGGAGTTTAAATAATAAATATCAAGCTCCTAATGCGCATGTCACAATAGATAAAATAACATTTGAGCCTGACATTAACCAGTTTAATGACTCATCAATCATGATTGAAAAACTCACCATTGCAGAAGAAAATACCTTAAGCACGGCTAATACGATAGATGGTTGGTTAAAAGTAGATGCCCAATCAGTATTGTTTGGGTAACAACATTTAGGTAATGGTTCTTTAGATCTTAGCTACCAAGGTATTAATATTGCCATGATATTAAACAATTTTGATATAGACCTTTATGAAGCCGATGTTAACCAACAAGCACCAGCCAACATCAAATTGGCATTAAATAAACTACATTGGCAAAACCCAGCCGGTGATATTAATGCGAATTTTTTCTGTAACATATCTGGTGAATGGGCAGAACTACAACAACTCATGCTAGGTATTGATAACATTGATAGTTTAAAGTTAAAAATTGATGCGCCATTTAATGTATTAGCCTATTATTTAGCGCAAATAAAAAACCCCAATGCAAACGAAGTTACCCAAGAACAGCTAACCAACGCCTTTGCAACATTAAAAACGGATGCAAAAAAGCTATTTGGTAAATCAAAAATGTTTACGTTTAATAAAGATCAAAATGAAGGTTATTATTCTGATAT
>NZ_LZGZ01000340.1:0-20570 GCF_001690515.1 Gilliamella sp. Fer4-1
CGAAAAGATTTTAAGAGAAAAAAGAGAAATCAATAACATTCCAGCCATTATTGATGGTAAAGCGCAAGAAATAGAATTGCCAGCAAAATTAATCAATGATGTATTTATTGAACACAGCCAATATCATTGGGATTATTCTTATGATCAACCTTTTCCAAAAGAAATAACCCAAGACCTAAAATTGAAGAAAAACCAATCTTATCAAGAACGTTTTAGAAAATTATATCGTGAAAGCGACTTTATTGAATTCTTAAAAGAAGATGAAAAAGAAGACATTAGCTTCCCTTACAATCCTAAAAAGTTCAGTGAGATAAGCCAATATGTTATTCCTAAGATTGACTTAAATAACATAAAATGCGAAGCAGGTCGTCAATATATGGAAAGCCTATTAAATGACTGGAATCACCTTATGACATTAAAAGGTAGTGATTTTAAAAAACCATACGACAATTTGGCATCAAATGATGCAATGGCTAAAAGTTATCGCTCAAAAGAAAAATGTACAGAAGAAAACGATCCTGAGAAAAGTTACAGTAAAGAATTGGGGAAATTCGTTGATGCTCTTCGAGATACTCGCGATGTTAACTTTTATGTGATCAAATAATAGTCCTTGATCATTTTCAAAAAATCGAAAAAGAGGTTGCGAAATAACCTCTTTTAAAAAGAGTAAAATCATTTTAAACGGTTTTATGCCTCGAGAGCTTACAGACAAGTGTTCTTCCTATTTTTATCTCAAGGATAAAAGGCTAAAATTTTACTTTTTATGTTGTTTTATTAATTAAAATTCTTCACGCCTACTATTTACATCTTATAAAAAAATAACTATGATACTCACCATTATTAACTGCAAAGGAGAATTGATTATGATTTGTTTAACTAACCTTTGCAGGCTTATCGCAAAATAATTAAGTAGTAACACTTCTCATTTTTACTTCAATTCATTCTGCTGATCTTAGCCTGCCAATATAACCTATACCCAATACTTAAAGATAATTTTGCTTTACATTGTTAAAGTAAGCGTTGTTTTGGATTAACAATAATTAACTGTTGTGATCAAATCAATGTTAAGTGCAAAGCTGAATTTTATATGTATTATTTTAATTTATAACGTTTTTTACATGTAATTTATTCAAAAAATTTGTCTTTATACATCATCAGGGTATAACAATAATATTGATTAATATGGATTGATATATGGACAATTCTATACAGGTGCTATCTGACAAAGCATCATATATTGCATCAAAAAACACATGGATTGAAGGCGTGGCTATTGAACAGCTACTGGCAACCGCTAATTTGCCGAATATGGTTAAAGTTGTGGGCATGCCAGATCTTCATCCGGGAAAAGGCTACCCTATTGGCGCTGCTTATTTAAGCCGTGAAATCATCTACCCAACTTTAATTGGCAGTGATATTGGTTGTGGTATGGGTTTTTGGCAAACTGAAATCAATATAGCTAAATTGAGTATTGATAAATTGGAACGGCAAATTGGTAATATTGATCAGTCAAATACTCATCATAAATACAATCTTGGTACAATTGGTGGTGGTAACCATTTTGCTGAATTACAAAAGGTCAGTAAAATTTGTGATGAGTCGTTATTTAATGATTACCAACTCAATGCTAAGAAGTTGTTTTTATTAGTGCACAGTGGTTCAAGAGGATTAGGTCATGCGATTTTACAAAATCAATTATCGCGTTTTGGTAATCAAGGTTTACTTGAAAACAGTCCTGAAGCATTAGACTATCTAGCTAAGCACGATAACGCAATAGCATTTGCCAGATTAAATCGTCAAGTTGTCGCTGAAAGATTAATGGCAAACCTAAATACACAAGGGGTTGAAGTGCTAAATGGTTGTCATAATTTTCTCGAAAAAGTCATGTTGAGTGGTCAGACGTATTGGTTGCATCGTAAAGGCGCCTCTTCAGCAACAGATGAATTAGTGATTGTACCCGGATCGCGTGGGGATTATAGTTATTTAGTTAAGCCAATACAGCATGAAAATCTTCTTATGTCATTAGCCCATGGTGCGGGGCGTAAATGGCGTCGGGCCGACTGTAAAGGCAAGTTAGATAACCGCTATTCAATGCAAGAACTTAAACGAACCAAATTGGGGAGCCGTGTCATTTGTGAAGATAGCAGCTTAATTTTTGAAGAGGCGCCACAAGCTTATAAATCAATTGAGAGTGTAATTGAATCGATGCAACAAGCAAACATTGTTAAAGTGATCGCACAACTTACTCCAATATTGAATTATAAAACACAAGGAGGTCATTAATGGTATTGCTCTTTTTTTCATCTGCCAAAGGGCCTGCTGAATGCACTTTAGCTGTTGCGAAAGCCGTAACGCAATTTCTAAATGAAGCAAGTAAATTATCAGTAACAACCGAAATAGTCGAAAGCGTATTGGGCGATAAGCCCAATACTTTCCGTTCAGTGCTTATTTCAATTGAAGGCTTACAGTGTGATCAATTAATACAGCGTTGGCTTGGAACCGTACAATGGATTTGCCAAAGCCCATATCGACCAGCACATAAACGTAAAAATTGGTTTATAGGCATTACCTGCTTACAAAACCCTTCACAAATAATGGATAGTACTATTGAATTTACGACGATGAAATCATCGGGCGCTGGTGGCCAGCATGTCAACAAAACCGAATCTGCCGTTCGTGCAACACATATCGCAACGGGTATTAGTGTCAAAGTACAGACCGAACGAAGCCAACATGCCAATAAGCGATTAGCGAAATTATTATTGGTGCATAAACTTGCTGAATATGAAAATAATTTACATCAGCAGAATAAAACTATACGCCAGCAATTTCATTACTCAGTACCAAGAGGTAACAGTAGTTTAGTTTTTTATGGCAAAGGATTTCATGAAAAAATAGAGTAACCATATTATGTAGATAACATATTTATTATCTACATAAATCAATATTTATCATAGAGTAAATATAAGGTTGCTACAACATTCTCACATAGTCTTTCCACCGTATCGTTATACAATGCCATTTTGTACAAGGATGGTGTATTTAACTATAGCAAAAAAGCAGACGTATAATTTATCCTCTGTTATAATCGCTTTTTTTTTGAACTTAATGCTATGCTTTGAAGTACATTTTAGAATTATTTTAAATCGCCTTGATTTTATCGATTTTTTTTAGCACAAATAGCAAAAAAAAGAATATGTTAATATTTAAGGTTAAAAATTAATAGTTAATCGGCTATTTATTGAAAGGAATTAATTACCATGATACTTGATAATAATCAAAAATTAGGACTTTTTTGTCTTACATTATTTTCTGTTTTTTTCATTATTTTAATGCAAGTTCATTTAATGCCTGCAGTGATTGCAGGTTTATTAACTTATACCTTAACTCAGAAATTAGATGATTTCTTATCGCGAAAAATGATGCGCTTTAGCCATCGATCAAAATTAGTTTCGGTATTAGTCCTAACGACTCTGATTATTGGTATTTTTATTGGTGGTTTTTGGTATTTATTTGCTTGGTTTGTTGACATGGCTAAGCATCCTACCGAAACGTTAACAAATATGAAATTAGTGGTAAACAATGTAATAAACAGTCTTCCATCGAGTATTACTCATTATTTGCCAGATGATTTAGATGAAGTTAAATCCACGATAATGGTTTATCTTAAAGATCATATATTCTATCTACAATCTATCATTAAAAAAGTATTTCACGATTTAATCATATTAATTGTGGGAATGATAATTGGGTTAATTCTTGGTTATAAAGAAAATCAACGTAACGTTGATGACAACAAAGTTGCACAAAGACCACTAACTAAAGCCTTAAAAGCAAGTTTAAACCGATTAGTTGTCGTATTCCAGTATGTTGCTATGTCACAAGTTGTGATTGCATTATTTAATACAATAATGACGTCTATTTTGTTATTTATTATTCTGCCTATGTTTGGTATTCATTTACCGTTTAGCAAAAGTTTAGTCTTAGCCACATTTGTTTTTGGACTTATTCCAATTATTGGAAACTTAATTGTTAACGCATTAATCTTTTTTGTTGCATTTACAGTATCATTCACTGTTGCGATGGCGATTATTGTTTATTTAATTTTAATTCATAAAATGGAATATGTACTTAATGCCAAAATAGTTGGAACAAAAATTCATGCAGGCATCTGTGAATTATTAATTGCGATGCTATTTTTAGAAACACTTTTTGGTGTGATTGGTTTAATCTTTGCACCTATTTTTTATGCATTTATAAAACTATCGTTAAAAGAGTTGGAAATTATTTAATTTAAATATAATCAATATCACTGCATGTTAGCAGTGATTATCATTTACGTAGATAACTATTTACAATAAATCTATTACTGGGTAATCATATCTCGATATTACCCAGACTCAATATGCTAACGAATGCCGTATTAATATTCACATAGAGATATAGCTGGTATAGCTTGCCTTTCCCAAAAAAATAATATCGTGAAGAGTAGATAATGTTTGATGATAAAAATAAAAGAGGATTTGAATACGAAAAAAGGCAAAACAAGACAAGTTAATTGTATCCATAAATGAAAAGAAGCCGTTCATTACCAAAGAATAATTAACTATAACGCCTAACAACCCAATAAGGCACATAAATCATATTTGCTTCCTATTGAATACATGTAGCGTAATTTTCTATACCAAGTGTGAACTCATTATGGCGTATTTATGTGCTAATTTTTAATTTTATCAGTTTGAGCAATAGCTAAACACAAAATGGCTCTATATTTTTGAGTCGTATCGGAATGTAAATTTACCCATACAGTAAAATCAGGAAACTAAAAGTAATACTCTATATGCTAGCTAGTTTATTACTTTTGATTCCTGACTAAATTGATAATTTTATTGATTCGAATTATCGGCCTTTTTAGGTAATAAAGTGAAAATTTTTGGATTTTTACCTAATAATTGTGTAGCTAAATGGTTTGTATCTTGCAATGTAATGGCTTCAATGAGATTGGCTGGCATATTTAACTCATCAAAATGGCTACCATCAGCTGCAGTTTGTGCCATTGCGGTTAACCAATAAGTAGAACTGGCCTTTTTTTCTTGGTAATTAAGTAACCATGATTTCTTTGCTTGCTGTAACTCATCTAAAGTCACGCCATTACGCGCTACAGATTGAATTACCTCATCTGCCAACACCGTTATAGCATGGGCTTTGTCAGGGGCTGTCGTAAAGTTTAGCCTCGCTAAATAATAGGAAGTCGGATATTTGATCAGTTGCTGCGAAAAAATAATGGTATAGACGCCAGAGGCCTGCTCTCTAACATAATAACGTAACCTTAAATTAATAATATAGTCAATAAGTTCAAGACTAAGTTGATCACGTAGCTGCCATGGTTTTTGCGCTGAGTAAAGTATACTAACCATCGATTTATCGCTACTAGCCATAGGGTATGTTTTTTGCATTGATTGATGAATTGGTATGATACCGTTATCTACCCATCCGTCTTTTTTATCAGTAGTAGGTAGACCCGCAAACCAATATTCAACTAATGGTTTAATTTCATCAATATTAAAACGTCCAGAAATAATAATATTGGCCGATGGTGATAAAGCAAATGCACGTAAATAGTTTTGCTTCAGTTGATCTGCTGAAAAATCCCTCCAAGCACCATCAGGTGAAACTAACAAACGATCACCATGATTAAAGGCATTTTGATTGATTAAGTCTAAAAATTGCCTTTCAACAGGTTGTTTGGAATAAGCTAAGCTTAATTGTTGTTTGGTTTGGGCTAATTGTTGGGGGTCAAAATTAGCGGCGGTTAATTTCAAATAAAATAATTTAAATAATGATGCTAATTGATCATTCGGTGCCTTTCCGCGTAAACCATGATAAAGCAGTTCGGCATAAGGGGAAACACTAACTTGGTGTTGCCGGCTAAATTGGTTTAATTTTGCTGAAGTATACGTTCCATAACCACTATCTTCCGCCAATCTTTGTGACCAACGCATAATACCTAATTGTTGATCGCTATCAAGAGATAATCCCCCAGGGATCTGTAATAACATTTCAACATCACCTGATAAAGTATTATCAGGGCGTGCAATAACTCGAAGCCCATTGCTTAATTGCCATTCATATGCATTGATTTCACTAATATTGTGGGTTGCTGTAATTTTTCCTTGTAATGCAGGCTTGATATCAAGATTAACTTCTTCTTTCTTAAATGGAAACTTTCCTAACTGAGTTTGTCTAATCGTTTGCCATAATTGTTTGATTTGCTCGGCATTAACCGAATTTTGATCACTATCTGGACCAATAACTGCAATCCGTAAATTAGCGCTGTTTAGTCGCTCACCCACTATTTTTTGCAGATCGCTTGCATTAAGTGTTTTTAATATTTGTGTTGTTTGAGTTAATTGTTGTGTTTTATTTTGTATAGGCAAACTATTTGTAATATTGTTAACTAATTGATTAGCTAAATAATCATTTTGATAGTTAATTTCATTTTCTGCCTGTTGTTTTAATTTTGTTAAAATTTGGTTTTTAACTTGTTGCAATTCTATTTCTGATACAGGGCTTTGACATACGTTGTACTTCGGAAAACAGATGCCTCATTGTCTCTAAATACTGTTGATCTTTTGGCTGTGCAAAAAGAAGGTATTGCATACGTTTGTTATCAAATAAAATACCTTGTTGATTAATTTGAGCGCTAGGCAATATTTGATTTTCTACTAACAATGATAGCCGATGATTAAGTAACGTTAGCCAGACTAAATCAAAAATATCTTCTTTTATTCCTTGAGGTGTATTTAAAGCTGTGGGTAAATCACGTTGTAATGCGATTTGTATTAGTCGTTGCCCTTGTTCGCGATCAAGGATAACTTTAACTAGTGGCTCGTTTTGTGGTGAAAAAGATCTTAATTGTGGAATATCAACTGGTGCATCACCTCGTGAACGCTGACCAAAAAGTGTATTAATCCATTGTTTAGCTGATTTAGTATCAAAATTTCCTACTGCAACTAAGCTCATTCTTTGTGGCTGATACCAATTGTTATAGAACGTTTTTGCTTCCTGAACCGGTGCGTTTTTTATGATATCTAACGAACCAATTGGAGCTCGATTAGCGTATAAACTTCCATGATAACGTAGTTCATCTAAGAGGGTATTAATGCGGTAAGCCACGCCTTGCCGTAAGCGCCACTCTTCAATGATAACATCGCGTTCACTTTCATAAACTTGTTGTTCAAATGAAATATGATAAGCCCAATCTGATAATACGGTTAATCCTTTTTCTAATTGTAGAGCTTCACTAGCAGGTAACGATAAGCGATATACCGTTGAATTAAAGCTGGTGGCGGCATTAATGTGAGTTCCCAAATGGATTCCATATTCTTCTAGCGATTTAAAACTAGATTTATTAGGAAAATTTTTTGTTCTCTTAAATGCCATGTGTTCAACAAAGTGAGCTAAGCCTAGTTGATTTTCATTTTCTTGCAATGAGCCACTGTGCACAATTAATCTTAACTCTAATCCTGCTTTTGAGCGAGGTTGTAGATAGACAGTTAATCCGTTGTCTAATTGATAAGTTTCTATCGTAGGATTGGATTCAATTAGCGTATTTGACCAGCATAAATGGGGAAAACTAAGCAATAGGGAAAAGAAAATATAGTATAAAAAATTTTTTAACATCGAATTTAAACCTTAGATATAAACACAGTCTCAAACTCGGCATTTTGCTGTGCCAATTTTTGTATTGGTGAAATAGCCGTATCATCTAAATTGATGACTTGTTTAACATGATTTTGTATTGGTTGATGAGAAATAAAGATCATCGCGCTTTCTGGTAATTTTTTCTGTAATAGCGAAATAAGTTGATAGACACTTGGTAAATCCAATGCCGAAGTTACTTCATCTAACAAGATTAGTTCGGGTTTGTTAAGCAACACCCTAGCAAACATTAAACGTTGTTGTTCACCACCTGATAAACGGTTCCCCCAATCACTTTCGGTTTCTAGCTCATGACTCAATTTATCTAGCCCAACTAATGATAATGTTTCAAGCAACTTTTGTTGTGTAAAGTTTTTTGAGCAAGCAGGGTAAGCCAATAAATTATCCAACCTATCGTAACTAAGGCGTATTTTTTGTGGGATCCACAGATAATTATCTGTACGTTGAATAATACCTTGATAATTTGTCCAAAAACCACTAATGGTTTTTAATAGTGTTGATTTACCTATACCCGAACGTCCTTGAACCAATAACGTATCGCCTTTAGTTAACTGGATATGAGTCGATAATAGGACTTGCTGATTATCTGCACTTTTTAATATTACCTGCGCATCAAGTAGCGTATCATTATGGGTAGTTTGAGTAATTGTATTTTCAGGTAATTCATCTAAAAGCCGAACGAAATGATAAAGCCTTGTTACTGTCGCTTGCCAAATTGCAATATCTCGATATGCATAAATAAACCAACTTAATGCCGAGGAAACCTGCATAAATGCTTGTCGAATTTGCATCAAGCCACCTAAATTAATTAAGCCAGCAATAAAAGCAGGTAATGCAAAAAAAATCGGCGCTAAAGAAGATACTTGTTGGTAACCTACACTAAAAAATGAAAGATTTCTTTCATAATTCATCAAATTTTGCCAATTATGAATAATGGTTGTAAATTTGTTTTTTAACCTAGTCGTTTCTTGTTTTTCACCATGTTGGCCAGCGATTGCTTCGCTAGATTGGTAACAATGAATCAATGTAGCTCGGTAATTAGCTTCGCTTTGCTGTTTTTCGATATTAATTTTATGTAAAGGTTTACCTATAGCATGAGTGCAAATAATTCCTAATAATGTATAGATAGCGCAAGCAAAAACCATATAACCAGGGATATGAATATCTATCGATAGTAAGGTAAAGGAAATAGCACCAGATAGTGTCCATAAAATGGCAGTAAAGGAGATTAATGTCATAAACGAACGCAAAAATGAAAGTAATAAATCTAGTGATTGTTTAATCAGTAAATTGATATCTTCAGCAATACGTTGATCGGGGTTATCAAGTTCAATATGTTTTATTTTAAGATGATAGTGATGAGAATGTTTGGATAACCATTGCTTAGTTATTTTTTCTGTCATATGGTAACGCCAAATTATTAATAGCTTCTTTTGTAAATAATCAGCGTACACAACGACCAAAATCATCATAATAATAAGAATAATAAAATCGCCCAATAAACGATAAAGATTTTGCTCGTTTAAAGCCTGTAGGGCATTATAAAAATCTCCATTCCATTGGTTTAATTTAACATTAAACCATACAGTGGATAAACTTAAAGCGATAACACTAAGTAATAATAACCAAGCCATTTTTGATGCTGAAGAACACCAAAAAGGCTTTACTAAATATAAGAATTGTTTAATTTTTTGCATGTTTATGCGGCAGTAAAATTTATATTATTGCGAAAAAAGTATAACGTTTTATGTAAATTAGAAGTCATAACCAACTTGAATCCAAAATTGGCGACCAGGAGCATAAGCATTGACAATTCTGTCATTACCTGCCGCATCAGCACCATAAACATAACGATCGGTAACATTTTTTTTATTTAAAATATTATTAATTTCTACAGAAAAATTAGCACCTTTAGCAAAAGTTGGCGCCCAACCGAGTTTAGCATCCCAACGAAGCGTACTGGCAAAGCGTTCTTTTTCGTATTTTGCCATTTTATCCCCCGTATTTGGATCGGTGTGATATTGGTTACTATAACGAACCGCTTGATTTCGCGGGCTTTGCCATTGTAGTAAGTTGTAAAGCGTTAAATCATAGTCTGGAATTTTGCTTGTCAGTTCGAAATTGATCTTAACGGGAATATTAAAATCGGTTGCAGGTAAATCAGATGCTTTAATTATTCTACCGTTATACCAAACTTTATCATGGCGAACATTATTTGCGGGATCATAATGTGCATAACCTAGCTCTTTAGGTGTATTGCTTTCACTTTTTTGCCACGAGATTGAAGCTGATGCAGTATGTTCAGCGTGATAAAATTCGATAGGTAGTCTATTTTTTACCACTAATGACAAAGTATCATGCGTACTGCGCCCAGAGTTATCAAAGGTTCGAATGTTTGATCGACCATTATCATATTTAGGGCGACTGCGAACTTCATCATAACTTTCACGATGTACATATTGTAATTGCCATAGACTGTTTTTTATAACCTGCTCAAAACCTAAACTAATTTCATCATTATAAGGTGTAGAAAGTGAATTAAGCCCTTCGAAATCAGTTGAGCTTATCCAATCTTCATCAACTTGTCCTGGTGTACAAAAGTAATAGCAGTTCTTTAATCCCGCATTTTGTGCACCATATAAAGCATAGGCCATCATAGTACGGCCATAATAGCGGTTGATCCCAGCAGTTAATACAGTATTACCGTTACCAAAGGTGTCTAAACTCGTCACAAATCTTGGTGCTAGGTTGATGTCTTTAATAAAATTATCATAATCAATACGTATTCCAGGACGGATGGTTAAGCGACCGTATTTAATTGTGTCATCGGTAAAGAATGCGTAATTATCGTAACTTGCTTGATAATGGCCAGCTTGGAAAACCGAAGCATGATCGGCATAAGAGAGCCAAGGGAGGGCGTCCCATGTGCCCGTATAGGTATATAATAATAGAAAAGCTCGAATTAAAGTAAATATAAGTTGTAGAAAAGGATTTAGAACGTGCTAAGGAATAGTTGTTTGGTTGCCAGCCATAAATTATTGGTAAAAATAAAAGAAACATTAACTAATTTAAGCGTTTTTCACCTACAAATACTTTTCGACTTTTATTCTAAAACGACAAGATTGTTGTCTTTTTCATTAACACCAATATTTATTGGCATTAGCTTGTTATTAACGACTTATGTCAATAGAGCAATCGCCTTAAGTTCAGAAGTTATTCATGTTGCCGAAACTACCAATGTGATTAATGGTACTGCGCCTTATTTAAGTTTTGATGGCGGGAAAACTAAAATATTAGGCGTTGATGATATTTTTTGGATGAGCTATCAAGTTGGTAATCAAACTTTTCGATATACACTCGATAATAATACTTCGTCACAACAGAACCCTATTTTGTTACCTGAATCGATTAAAACGTTTGCCGATATTAATTCGATTATCCCCAAAAATTATCCAATACCCGAGTGGGCAGAAGATAATGGGCAACAAATAGAATTTAATAGCCGTTATGATAGACAATATTTTTTTGATGATGATGGCGATGAAATTCTGAGTGGTGCAGGTATGGTTTCGCTAAAAATATTTGATGAAGCAGATGATTATGGTAGTGATGATTTGGCCGAGTGGGGAGAGCGCAGCTATAAACGTAGTGACCTTATTGATCCTTGTCGTTATAGCTATAGAATGGTTTTACTATCTAGCATTTCTTCAGTTTTGAGTAAGTTTGGTGTGCCATCTAGAAGATCATTTGGAGCAACTGTCACGGAAGATGAGTGGAATGATGATCCATGGGCATTTGAGGATCGATTGGTTTTACATATTAAGCCTGCTGTTTCCAACCCTTATGCATGTTGGGCATATCCACTTACTCAACCAACCCCACACAGTGAGCATATAGGTAATGAATGGGTAGCGTCCGATCTGTATAGGGAGTCAGGGGCAAAAAAAGGATATCAACTTCAAAATATTAATAGCCCTTCAGCTAATTTTCCAACCACGGCAGGCGATTCATTTTCGTTTAATTTAACAGTCGCAGGGTCTTTTCCTCATGAACTAAGCTACAGTAAGCAGCCTAAGGATTCAATTATTAATTTAACTATTAGAAAAGCAGAAGAATTTAGATATTATGGAAATTACCCTAATGAAGCGACAATTACGCTATTAGGACCAAAAGCAGGACAGCCAAATACGTCGTTCTCTCCTACAACGTTTATTATTTATGCTGATCAAGAGCAAACTAAACCTATATATAGTTTTACAATTAACAAATGGTTTATTTTATTAGAGGATGGTAAACGAACATTTAAAGAAAGTAGAGAGTATTGTGAAAGCATTGGGTACCGCCTTCCTACTGTACCTGAATTAACCAATGTTAAAAATGTTGAGCTAAATTGGCATCAAGGATACCCTACTGGCAAAGAAGGGTTCTCTAAGGTACAACTTGGAGGAGGAATCATTCCAGAATGGGGCTCTGATGTTTTTAGGCTAGATCGTCATATTTATAGAAAATTTTGGTCGAATAATCGCCATAAGAATGATAACTACTACTTAGTTGATGTTTATAGATTGATATTTTCAGAACCAATAACAGAACAAATTGGCTACGCACTTTGTATTTCACCGTAATCTTTAAACGGCAGCCGCACAGCAACAACAACGGGTGATTTAATACAGATAGAGCAATACTTTGTAGATAGAAAGGTAATATTAAAATGATTTATTTTGGTTTAGGAGCGACGTTATGATATATGTAGTAACAGAAACAACTAATTAATGCGTAAGAGCAACTAACCATAAAATAATTTTTATTTATATCGTAGTGCCAATATGTAATGATAATTCAAATCTAGGATTTAAAGATTTAGCTTGTGATGTATTGTTCAATATTGCATTGTTTAGGCACGGTTACCGCTGTAAAAAACGTCAGAAAACCAATTGATTTTATTTAAATTTTTTTGTTGGATTAACCGCCGTGTAGGCGGTTAATTATTGATGCTTTACAATAAAACAGCAGTGGATTTGCTTGTTGCGTTTAAAATCAAGCGAAAGTGTTTTATTGGTAATTTCTTGATAGGTAAGTCCTAGATCTTGCATACCACTGCTATCCATCTTAAAACCACGTTTATTATTCGAAAAGAGGATAGTGCCATTAGGTTTTAGCAAGCGTTTTAGATCCGCCATTAATTTTAGGTGATCTCGTTGCACATCAAAGGTATTATTCATACGTTTGGAATTCGAGAATGTTGGCGGATCGATAAAAATTAAGTCGAATTGTTCATCGGATTGAGATAAATAAAGCAAACAGTCAGCCTGAATTAGTCGGTGCTTTTTACCTGTTAAACCATTTTGTTTTAAATTACGATCTGCCCATTCTAAATAGGTGCGTGACATATCAACGGTAGTGGTTGATTTAGCGCCACCAAGTCCTGCATAAACAGTTGCGCTCCCTGTGTAAGCAAATAGATTTAAAAAGTCCTTACCTGCACTCATTTCACCAATCATTTTGCGTGCTAAGCGATGATCTAAAAACAGTCCTGTATCTAAATAATCGGTAATATTGACCCAAAATTGGGTTTTTTGGCGATTAATGGCGTATTCATGGACTAAAAAATAATCCTGCTTTTGCCCTAATTTTTGGTATTGTTGCTTACCTTTTTGTTTTTCTCGGGTTTTTAATACTAGTTGATCGGCAGTCAGGTTAAGTTCTGACATGGTGGCATTGATAATATCAAATAGCCGTTGCCGTGTTTTTTGTGGATCAATATTTTTAGGGGCGGCGTATTCTTGTATAACTATTTTATCTTTATAACGATCAATAGCAACATTATATTCGGGTAAATCTGCATCATAAAGCCGATAACATTCAAGTTGTTCTTGAGCTGCCCATTTTTCCAGTTTTTGTTTATTTTTGCGTAACCGATTTGCAAAGTCGGCAGCCGGCACCGTTGGGTTCGTGATAGGTTGTTGAGCATCACGCTTAGCAATGGCATAATTTTTTTGTACACAGTCGATTGGACCATTTTTGGCTTTAAATTGTCTATCTGCTCGCATTTGTAAACAATCTAATAGTTGCGGAGCACCACTAAATAGTGATAATCGCCAACCACCAAAGTGTTGTTTAATTTGTTGACCAAGAGCAGTATGTAAAGCAATAAGTGCAGGTTCACTTTCTAGCCGTTCGCCATAAGGTGGATTACTGATAATCATACCTGTTGTTTGCATTGGTAATGGATTAATAAGTTTTGTTACATCTTGTAAAGCAAAGGTAATTAAATCGCCCACACCGGCTTGGATAGCATTTTGTTTGGCTCGCTCAAGTACGGTAGGATTATTATCGTAACCAATAAAAGGAATATTGGGTTTACGAGCATTATGTTTTGCTGAAAATAATAACTCATTCCATAGCGTTGGATTAAACCCTTTCCATGCAAAAAATCCCCATTGCTTGCGTTGTAACCCCGGTGGGATTTTTGATGCCATCATAGCGGCTTCAATCAGTAGCGTGCCTGAGCCACACATGGGGTCAAGCAATGGTTCATCACTCAGCCAACCTGAACGCATAATAATGGCGGCAGCAAGGGTTTCTTTTAATGGTGCTTGCCCTGTTTGCTGACGATAACCACGTTCATGTAAGCTATTGCCACTTAAATCTAAAGATAAGGTGACTCGGTTCTTATTTAAATACGCATGAAGTCGAATATCTGGATCTTGTTTAGCAACATTGGGGCGTTCGTTAGTATGGCGTAAAAAGTGATCAACAATAGCATCTTTGATCTTAAGTGCGCCATATTGACTATTGCGAATAAATTCATTAACGCCAACAAAGTTGATCACAAAAGCGTTATCGACCGCAAAAATATCTGTCCATTTAATATTAAATACACAAGAATAGAGATCTAAATCACTATAAATATCAAATTCAGCTATTGGCAACAAAATGCGTGAGGCTAAACGGGACCATAATAATGATTGATATAATGTTTTTTCATCAGCATCAAAATAAACTCCACCTTGGGTAATTTTACAGTTAGGTGAGCCTATTTGTTCTAACTCTTTTTTTAATAACTCTTCAAGCCCGCGAGATGTGCTAGCAAATAGTGTTTTCATGTATAATCCACTTTACAATAAAATTGCAGGCATTATACCGACTAATTGCAATAGTGGGAAATAAAGGCAACGCTTATATCTATTTTTGTTAATCAAAATTTATTAGCTTTTGACAAAAGCGTTTAAACAAAAGGGTAAGTTATATATTTTGATTATGATTTTTTTGTAGAATTAAATACAAATTCGTTTTCATTGTCATAATAATTTTTATATAAAAATGTTATAAATTAAATAAAAATCTTAATATCAATTAACGATTGTTATGGAAAGTAATCTAATTTTTGTTTATTACTGATGCGTAAAGTGAGATCGGTAATTGCGATGATTAATGCAGAGCGGATCATTTGTTGATAACGATTTTGATACATAGATGACTTTAAACCATCTACAATTCCTGCCGCTTTTTCATGCTCTTGCTTGTGATCCCAATTAGGCGGTAAAACCATGTCATGCAATAAGCTAATCGGTCCTAAAATTTCATCATCAAGATAAGTATATTTTTTTTCATCGTTATCTAATTCATCTAAAATGGCCATGAGTAGCTCAATATCTTCAAACTCTTCGCGTGTAATAATACCTAGCACATATAACAGTTTTAAACAAACAGAGGTATCATTCAACGGTCCATTTTTACCCATTAACGAGGGGATAACAAATTTTATTGCGTGCGGTTCTTTACGAAAGGCTTTTTGGATTAAATGGTTAACGCTATCACTAATCAGATTAATTGCAACAGCCAACAAGCTGTGAATATCAGCCTGTTGGTTGAGTTTTTCTAAAATAGTATCTTCTTGTAATATCGTTCCTGACATTTTTTTATACAAATTGACGATTTTGCATTGCAGTATAAAGTTCTTCTACCTTTTGAACAATAATATTGTTGTTTTCAATACCTGAAATTTCAGTAAATGCGGCTTTTACCCCTTTATTAGCAATAAGATCTGCAAGTTCAACGGCTTGTTCATCGTCATCATTACGATAGTTCAGCGCAGCGGCAATACCAATCAATAAATTAGTATTTTGTACTTGATACTCAAAAGTGCCAAGTAATGGTTTAATTAAACGATCATTAACGCCCAATTTTCTTATTGGTTGACGGCCCACACGTGCTGTATCATCTTGTAAATAAGGATTTTCAAAACGAGATAAGATTTTTTCGATATAGGCTATATGTTTTTGATCATCGAAATTATAACGTTTGATAAGAACTAGACCGCTTTCTTCCATTGCTCCCCGTACGATTAAACGAATGCGTTCATCTAAAATAGCATCTCGAATCGTTGCAATATTATGATAAAACCCTAAATAAGCCGTAATGGCATGGCCTGTATTTAAAGTAAATAGCTTGCGCTCAATAAATGCCATTAAATTATCTACTGGCTCCATGCCTTTTATGTGTGGAATTTTGCCAATAAACTGTGTTTCATCGACGATCCATTCCGAAAATGTTTCAACCGTTACTTCTAAAATGTCGCCTGTTTTTGATGTGGCTGGTGGGACAATGCGATCTACCGCTGAATCCACAAAACCTATATGGGTATTTACCCATTCATGCAACGCTACGGGTAATGTTTTAAAAATTTCTTGTTTAAAATGATGGGTACCTTTCACCATATTTTCGCAAGCAATAATGTTTAGCGGTTTAGCATTACCTTGCTTATGGCGAGCAATAATGCCTTGTGCAACGATGGCGGCAATGCGTGCTAGAATTTGCGGTCCTACGGCTGTTGTTAGTAAGTCAACTTTTGCTATATGGTCGATAACTTCACTTGATGTGCTATTAATTGCGTCAACATTTTTAACTATTTCGGTTGTCGATTGCTCACCAACAACATTAACTGGATACTCATGACGTTTAGCGATATCATCAATAACTTGTTGATTGACATCGGCAAACGTAACATGCACACCAGCATCTGACAATAATTTACCAATAAAACCGCGTCCAATGTTACCTGCGCCAAAATGTAATGCTTGCATAATAATTAACCTTTATTTGAGTTTAAATTTAAAAAGAGGAAATTAAATCCCATATTTTCGGGATTTAATCAATATTGTTTAGCTTAATATTGCTAAAACTTCTTCAATGTTATTTGTTGTCGCTAGTTTGGCAATAATTGTTTCATCATCTAATGCATTAGTCAGTTTTGCTATTACATCAAGGTGTTCATTATTGCGAGCAGCAATACCGATCACGATTTTTGCTTTATCGTCTTCTTCGTGACCAAATTGCACACCTGAAGGGTATTGGCAAAATACAATTCCTGTTGTAATGACATCATCTTTTGCTTCAATCGTACCATGAGGAACAGCAATTGATTCACCAAGGTAAGTTGATGTAAGTTGTTCACGTTCAATCATGGCTTCTATGTAGTCCGGTTTCACATAACCATTATCGACTAACTGTTGACCTGCAAAACGAATCGCTTCTTCTTTATTTTTAGCGGTCAACCCTAAAAAGATATTTTTTTCTGATAATTTAAAGAGCGGGGTATTATCTGTGGATGTATTGTTTACAAGTATTGCTTTTTCTTCTGCTATGCTAGAATTTTGCGAGCTTAAAAGATCAACTACGAGCTGGCTATATAGTTGGCTATCTAAAAAGTTAGTTAATGAAATATGATGTGCGTTTGGCGCATGTTGTTTGGCTCGATCAGTTAAGTCTTTATGCGTAATAACGATATCAACATCGTTTGGAAGATTATTAATCGCTAAATTAGTGACAAAAATATCCAAATTGGCATCTTGAACTTTTTTGCGTAATACTCCTGCACCCATAGCACTTGAGCCCATTCCTGCATCACAAGCCACAATGATTTTTTTCACTTTCGCAAGGTCAAGTGTGCCGTTCATCATGCCTTTTGCTTCGCTTTTCATTGCAGAGATATTGGATTTTGCATCTTCAAAGCTTTTGTCTGCTTCTTTGGTTGTCTTTAATAAAATAGCTGAAGTGATAAACGTAACCATTGTTGCCGCAATGACAGAAAAAATGACACCAAGCATTGATGATTTCGGCGTTACGGCAAGAACGGCAATGATTGAACCTGGTGATGCTGGTGAGCTTAACCCTGCACCAAATAGTGTTAAAGTAAATACGCCTGTCATTCCACCTAAAATCACTGCAATAATAAGGCGAGGATTCATTAATACATATGGAAAGTAAATCTCGTGTATCCCACCAAAAAAGTGAATAATTGCTGCACCACTGGCTGAACTTTTGGCTGAGCCTTTACCAAAAAACATATAGGCTAATAATAACCCTAATCCAGGACCAGGGTTTGCTTCAATTAAAAAGAAAATCGATTGAGAATATTCAGCCGCTTGTTGAATACCTAACGGTGAGAATATGCCGTGATTAATTGCGTTATTTAAGAAAAGAATCTTAGCGGGCTCAATAATGATAGAGGTTAAAGGCAATAAATTGTGTTCAACCAAAAAATTAACAGCAATAGTTAATTTACTTGATGCTACAACGACAGAAGGGCCAATTGCAAAAAATGAAAGTAATGCTAAAAGCATACCAATAATACCAGCAGAAAAGTTATTCACTAACATTTCAAAGCCACTTTTGATTTTGCCATCGACAACTTTATCAAATTGTTTAATTACCCAACCACCTAAAGGACCAACTATCATTGCCCCTAAAAACATCGGAATATCTGAACCAACAATGACCCCCATTGTTGTGATTGCACCAACAACCGCGCCACGTTCTCCGTGAATTAATTTACCGCCAGTATAACCAATCAAAAGTGGTAATAAATAAGTAATCATAGGACTAACTAGCTTGGCAATAGTTTCGCTTGGATACCAGCCTGTTGGAATAAATATAGCAGTAATAAATCCCCAAGCAATAAACGCACCGATATTTGGCATTACCATATTACTTAAGAAACGCCCAAAGCTTTGAACTTTCAATTTGATATTTGAGGTTGTCATAATATAAATCTTTCCTTCTTGATTGATATAACTATTATGTGATTATTGTAGAAGGATTTAGTTATTTAATTCATCAAAAATAATCGATAAATGTGATGCATATCACGTAGTTAAACCTAGGTATTTTTTGTTTTTTGTGATTTAAATCACACTTTTTCTGTTATTAGTAAAATCGGTTATTAAATAAAATGGCTAATTGCGAATAGCGCGTGTTTAGAACATTCGAGTTGTTATAAATTATTTTTTATCATCAAATAGGATAGAAGATAAGAAGTGTTTGTGTATTAAGATCATTTTATGATTGGCATTAATACCACAAAAAGTTCGTTGAAATTAACTAATAAAACGGTCTCTTGCCACTTTAGGCTTATTACAGTGTGATATTAGATTGCGCTATTCAAATATAATTATTATGTGGTTGGATGTGTGATTATTTATTGTACATTAGGAGGTGGGAATGACATATGACCAAACGTTTCTTGCCCTATTAATTATATATAAAAAATGTTGGCTGAACTTGTTCAATTCAAACCAACATTAATGTCAGAGCTTAGTAAATATTAGAACTTTACTTTATTATCGCATTGATTACTAATAACTAATAAGAAAAAAAGTCGCAATACTACAAAATTTATAGTAGATATTGCTATTTCTTTTTCAAAAAAAGTTATAGCAACAATCAATCATCATTAGAAATTTTTAAAAAAGGCATAACGTTGCCATTAGGCATAAAAACACGATCGTTATTTTTTTCTTTATTCAAAATAGTTTGATCAACATCATATCCCAAAAGATTAGATAAAATATATTTATTCATCAATCCACTTAAATAACCGGTTGGACTTCGAAATGACTCTATAAATTGACAGTTATAGCGATCATTTGTTGATATAAACATAAACGGAATTAAAAATTGGTCAACATTTGTGTTACTTACACCATGCCCAACATTAACGATTTCGCCATGATCCGAGGTATAAATTAAGGTATAATTATGGCTGTATTTGTTAATAACATCGTACAACGCTTTCACTGTACGATCCGTGTGATGGATGGTCAGATCATATTTTTCAGCATCAGGTAAAGCTTGCTTATCAACTTCATCATAATTTTCATAAGGTTGATGGCTGCCTTGTAAATGTACGAAAACGAATTTTTTCGGTGAATTATCTTTTTGAAGCGTATCCTCTAATAACCGACTTAAATAAACATCAAGCGTATTTTTACCAAAAGCGACAACATCACTCTTACGTGCAATAAAACCATATTTAGTTTCAAATGAACTTTTAATCTCCTGACCAGGTGAGGCTAGCCAATAGGTTTTGTAATGATTGAATTTAGCCATTTCAATAATTGACTTATTATTAAATAAATTATCATCGCTTTCTGGAACATTAAATGAAAGAGTTAATGGTAAAGAATCCTTTGTAAAAGCGGCTGCTGAGTGGCTATTTTGAATAATACAAGCACCATTTTGGCTAAAAATATTGGTCATAAAAGGCGTTGTTTGTTTATGGTAACCATAGGTGCTGTATCGAGTTACTAATGAGGCTTCCCCCATGATTAATACCACTAAGTCGTTATCGGTTTTATTGGGGGGTAAAAGAATAGCTTCATTGAATTTTTTAATCTCATTTGTACTAGAATAGATGTTTGTTGATGCAAAACTAGCTAAAAGGTAGGATAAATTGCCTACAGCAACGGGATATGTAACACGAAATAATGTTGCACTATTTTTATAGTAACCTCGTTTAAAGTCACGAGTGAAAGATGCGTTTTTTGCTATAATCAATGTTATCATAG